>JBDLIR010000008.1:0-19868 GCA_039714815.1 Actinomycetota bacterium
CAGGGACGTACACATCTATGGGGATCACCTGGTCGACACCCTTCGTGACCGAGTACGAATCCCAGTACGGGCCACCGGTGTTGGCACACGAACCCATCGAGATCACGTACTTGGGTTCAGGCATCTGATCGTAGAGGCGCTTGATCGCGGGGGCCATCTTGTCGGTGACGGTTCCTGCGACCACCATGAGGTCAGCCTGGCGCGGTGAAGCGGGGAGCGGCACGATGCCGAGCCTCATGAAGTCATATCGTGGCCCCGCCACAGCCATGACCTCGATAGCGCAACAGGCAAGCCCGAACTGGAAGTACCACAGCGAGTACTTCCGCGACCAGTTCAACAACCATGACAGGGGTTTCGGCGCCCCGAACTTCTCGATCACTCCCACCTGAGCACACCCTTCCTGATCGCATAGACCAGGCCAAGGAGAAGGATCGCTATGAACACAACCATCTCAACAAGCGCAAGCACGCCTCGACCGATGGAGTCGAAGAATTCGAGCTGGAGAGCCCACGGGAATATGAACACAGCCTCGACGTCGAAGATGAGGAAGAGGAGGGCGAAGATGTAATAGCGGATGTGGCTCTGGTTCCACCCACCGCCGAGCGGGTCGATACCCGATTCGTACGCGATGCCCTTTTCCTTCGTCGGCGCCTTCGGAGCGATCAGCTTCGACGCCGCGACGGCGCCGGCAACGAGCACAGCGCCGATCCCGATGAAGATGGCGACCGTTACGTAATCGCCGTAATACTGGTTGAGCACCTCGAAAACCCCTCGAGATCAGTCGGACGTCTGTGCACGAACGGTCGCAATACTACAGGCACCCGTGCGCGACGACCAATTCATTCGGCAAAAGAAGATCTGCACGTTTTCAAGGCGCTGTAGCGTTGTTGCATGCCAGTTATGACTCATCCCGCGTACAACGGATCAGGTCTCGTCAACCTCATCGCCGAACTCGAGTACAGATCGATCCGGTCTGCCGTGTTCCCACGTTTGACGAGCGTCTCGCTGCCAATCGGCGGGCAACACACATCGACCGTCTTCGTCATGTTCGATGGGCTCGGCAGCCACCAGCTCTCCCACCCGAGGGCCGGGGATCTCGCCTCGGCGCACATCGGGTCCATCGATGCGCCTTTTCCAACCACCACAACGGTCAGCCTCGCCACCGTTGCGACCGGCTTGTCCCCATCCCGCCACGGGCTGATCGCATACCAGCTATGGAATCCGGCGGTTGGCGCGGTCGTCAACACGATCCACATGACAACGATGTGGGGCGGGCGGATCGACCAACGCCACGAGGACTTCCTGCCAGGCCCGAACCTGTGGCAGCGAATGTCGGAGGCAGGGATCGAGACGGTCACCGTCCAGCCCGATTCCTTCGATCGCACACCTTTGACCCGTGCGCTCTACCAGGGCGCATCGTTCATCCCGTACGCCGACACGACAGAGGCAGCCGAACGCACCGTCTCAGCGGCGAGTTCCCCCGGCAGCTTCGTGTTCCTCTACATCCCGCACGTGGACTTCGCTGCACATGTAGGCGGTCAACGGTCCGACGAGTACGACGCCGCCATCGGTGCAGCCAACGAGGTGTGGGCAACCCTCACCACTCTGTTGCCGCATGACGTCCTGCTCGTCGGCACAGCCGATCACGGCCATGTCGACATCTCCGAGGCCAACAAGGTCAGGCTGTCGAAAGCCGACGAAGAGGGGCTCATCCTCTACGGTGACGCCAGAGCGCTGTTCGTGCGCGGAGATGGTGCCCGCATTGCTGCCGGGTTGCCAGGGACGTGGGTGCCGTACGCCGACCTCGAAGGCATGTGGGGGCCTGGCCCCGTCCATGAGACATTCGACGAACGCCGACCCGACGGGATCATCTTCGCTGACGACGGGTACGCCATATTCCATTCGAAGAGCAACGACCGCCTCGTCGGGCACCACGGGGGACTCACGCCAGAGGAACGAAGGATCCCTGTGCTTCTCAGGAAGTAGCAGAACGCTGAACACAGCATCTGTCAGCGAACCTGCGAGCGATCCGCCAGGCGCCGGCCGGGCCCGTTACTGCCCGATGCCGTTGATCGACCCTGTGATCTTTTCGAGGTTCATGTCGAAGGCGAAGCAGATGACCTCCCTGTCACCGACATCCCACGTCTCGGGGCTGGGTGCGAGCCACGAGATCTCGTAGATGCTCGTTTCGTACGGTTCACCAACGTAGGCGTCGAAGGCCCCGAGGCATACCAGATCTGCCCGATTCGACAGTTCTTCCACACCAGGGAACTGGTCTCCCGTGAGATCCTCGTTCGCAAAGACCTCGTTGTCGTGCGGTGTGTCACAATCGACGATCGGCACGTCATCTACGGCAACGTCGCCCGCCACGGCCGGATCGTCGAAACAGGTGCCAATATCGAGTGTCAGCACCTGGGCAGAACACGCAGAGAGCGCAAGCACCGTGCCGACAAGTGCGACCAACCCCATGCGTTTCATACCAACCACTCCTGCTCCGTCTAGCCTGCTGACCATCGTACGCATGCCAGCCGTTGCACTCCAATCCGACAGGGCGCTGGTGGTCAGCGCCCGGTACCCTCGACCGTCACACGTTCCATTGCACCTACGACCGTAGTGGTAATACACTGCGGCTCCGTGAGGACCCGCAAGAGGAGCACCATGTATCGGACAGTCGCACTCGGCCTCGCTGCGGTCTTGACGGTCGCAGCCTGTACGGCGACGAACGGCGAGTCCGACTCGATCACCCTGTACTCAGGCCGGTCCGAAGATCTCGTGCAACCATTGATCGACCAGTTCAGCGAGTCCACGGGGATCACGGTCGCGGTCAAGTACGCCGGTTCAGCCGACCTGGCGGCGACGATCACCGAAGAGGGAGAGAACTCGCCCGCCGACGTCTTCTTCGCACAGGATCCCGCATCGTTGGGGACGGTGGCGCTTTCGGGCCTGTTCGAGGCGCTTCCTGAAGATCTCCTGTCTGCAGTTCCCGCACGATTCTCGGACTCCAACGGAGCCTGGGTAGGGACATCGGGCCGTGCGCGCGTCGTCGTCTACGATGCATCGCTGGTCACCCCATCAGAACTCCCAGCCTCCGAGGACGGGTTTACAGACCCGTCTTGGAGGGGCCTCGTCGGCATCGCTCCCACCAACGGCTCATTCCTCTCTTTCGTCGCCGCCAAGATCCTCGCTGACGGTGAAGAATCAACGCTCGCATGGCTTGAGGCGATGGCAGCGAACGACTCTCCGACATACCCCAAGAACTCCCCCATCGTCGCTGCTGTCAACGATGGGCAGATACCGGTGGGCCTGGTGAACCACTACTACCTCCTGCGTGCACTCGCTGAAGACCCCGAACTCGAAGGAGCAAACCACTTCTTTGAGGTCGCAACGGCTGGCGGACTCGTCATGCCGGCAGGAGCGGGGATCCTCGCGAGTTCTGACAGCAAGGACGCAGCCCAGCAGTTCATAGAGTTCCTCGTGAGTGACCAGGCCCAGGAGTACTTCGCACAAGAGACCTTCGAGTACCCGCTCGTCCCCGGCATAGCCGCCACTGATCTGCTGCCGCCGATCGAGAGCATCTCGACCCCCGACATCGATCTGTCTGATCTTGCCTCAGTCCTCGACACGGCAACCGACCTCGTCGCTGAAGCTGGCCTTCTGTGACCCAGTCCGAGTCGATCGTCGACGTCGACATCGCCGTACCTGGTACGCCTGCCGCAGCACCGGGGGGCATACCAGACTCCAAACGAAACGCCCCCTGGTGGTTGTGGGCAGCGGTGGCTGCCGTACTCATCCCGATCACCGTGCCGATCCTGTTTCTGTTCGCACGAGCGTTCGGGGCGACGGATGCAGCGTGGGAGACACTCTGGTCTGTACGCACGCTTCGCCTCGTATGGCGCAGCTTCACGCTGACGGCGCTGGTGACGGCTTCGGCAACCGTGGTCGGTGTTGGAGGTGCGTGGATCCTCGCACGCACCGATGTCGCGTTCACGAGATTCTGGGGTGTCGTGTTCGCTCTCCCGCTCGTCGTCCCTTCATACGTCCTCGCCCTTGCGTTCGTGTCAGCCACCGGGTCCCGAGGCCTCATCGCAGACATCACAGGAATCGGCACGCCGCACCTGATCGGCCTGCCAGGAGCGTGGCTTGCCCTGACGATCGCCACCTACCCCTATGTGTTCCTGATCACCGCTGCCGCGATCACGAAGATCGACCCTGCGCTCGAAGAAGCAGCACGGAGCCTCGGTGCATCCCCGTCGAGAGTGTTCCGGACGGTGATCCTCCCTCAGTTACGGCCCGCCGTGGGCGCAGGCGCTCTCCTCGCAGCGCTCTACACGCTGTCCGATTTCGGGGCGGTCTCGCTCATGCGATTCGATGCATTCACGAGGGTCATCTACGCCCAATACTCAGGTCGGCTCGACCGCACCCCTGCGGTCGTGCTGTCGATCGCCCTGATCGCGATCGCCGGCGTCTTTATCTGGGGCGAGCAGCGCACACGGGGGAAGGGTTCGTACTTCACACGGTCAGCGATGAGGCCACCGGCACGCCACCGTCTTGGCACGTTCGAGCGCACCGGTGCGGTCGTAGCTCTGGGTGCAACGGCCGCCATCGGTGTTGTCGTTCCTGTAGCCGTGCTCCTTTCGTGGCTTGTTCGCGGGATCACGAGTGGAGCGGATGTGCTCGTACCGTGGAAGGCGATCGGTGGGTCGCTCACCGGCGGTACGATCGCCGCAGTTCTCGCCATGGCCGGTGCGATACCGATCGCGGTCCTCGCCGTCCGGTTCGCATCGAAGTCGACGCGTTGGATCGAACGCGGCGTATTCGCTATCTTCTCGCTCCCCCACATCACGATCGCCATAGCGGTCGTGGCATTCACGATCCGGTACGCGACACCTGTGTATCAATCCACCCTCGTGCTCGGTGTCGTATACGCATCGATGTTCCTCGCCCAGGCCACCTCAGCCGCCAAGGCGTCGCTGCTTCAAGTCAACCCGGCACTCGAAGATGCATCGCGCTCGTTGGGCAGAGGCCCGATAGCGACGTATATCCGGGTCACCTTCCCTCTGATGACCAAAGGACTCCTCGCGGGTGGTGCGCTCGTGTTCGTGACCACACTCAAGGAACTTCCCGCAACACTGCTGCTCAGCCCGGTTGGATTCACCACCCTTGCGGTGAGAATCTGGTCAGCCGCAGATGAGAGCTTGTTCGCTCGAGCGGCAACATCGTCGCTGATCCTCATCGCGGTCTCGATCCTCCCCGTCTACTACCTTTCGATCAGACCGAAAGATGTGCTAGACGCATGACAGAACACCTGATAGCTGCTCGCCACCTCGGCGTTACCTTCGGCGACACGGTCGCGCTCGACGACTTCTCGCTCGACGTTCCCGCCGGCTCGCTTGTGGCGCTCGTGGGCCCGTCAGGGTGCGGTAAGACCACGGCCCTGCGAGTCATCGCCGGTTTCGAATCGCCGAGTACCGGCACCGTCTCGATCCGTGATGTCTTTGTGGTCGGTAACGGCAAGGAGACCCCGCCTGAGAAACGGAACGTCGGCATGGTGTTCCAGGAGTACGCGCTCTTCCCTCACATATCTGTCGAAGAGAACGTCGGATACGGCGTTCGTGGAGCCGATCGGGTCCAACGTGTGCACGACGTCCTCAAACTCGTGGGGCTGTCTGAATACGGATCACGGTTCCCACACGAACTCTCCGGGGGAGAGCAGCAGCGGGTCGCCCTCGCACGCGCGCTCGCCCCCGAGCCCGACGTCGTGCTGCTCGATGAACCCTTCTCGAACCTCGATGCGCCCCAGAGAGAACGGATGAGGCGGGAACTGCGAAGGATTCTCAAGCGTGCAGGGGCAACGGCGGTCTTCGTCACCCATGATCAGGCCGAGGCGCTAGCAATAGCGGACATCATCGCGGTGATGCGTGACGGGAGGATCGTTCAAACCGGATTGCCAGACGATGTCTACGAGGCACCCGACAACGCGTGGGTTGCGCGGTTCCTCGGTGACGCGATCCTCATGCGTGGAACCGTTGCGGAAGGCTCCGTACGCACGGTGCTCGGGGACATCGACACACCGTTGCCTTCGGGCATGACCGTCGACGTGATGGTGAGGCCAGAGTGGATCACGCCTCGTGTCCTCGATTCGGGCAACGGCAAGGTGACGGATCGCGAATTCTACGGTCATGATCAACGGGTCGAGATCGAACTCCCGGGTGGTGAGCGCGTCGAGGCGCTCGTTCCCACCCGCAATCGCCTGGCGGTGGGCGACAGCGTCGCGATCGAGCTCGTGGATGCGATCGTGTACGAAGCTGACGACGGCTGAGGGAGTCTCCGGGCGACGGACCCCTTGATTCGTGTCGCAGATGGCTGATACGGTCAGGTCGTGAAGAACCAAAGCCCACACGATGGGGTCGAGGTCCTTGGTGAGGCGGCGGTCCAAGATCTCACCACCGAAGTCCAGAGCTATCTCGATGCGCTCGATGACGACCAGCTCGAGGAAGACACGATCATGCTCAGACGGGAGATCGATGCCTTGTCGACTCGTTTCTCCCTCAACGTCGCCGAGGTGGAACGCCGTGGCATCCCGCAGCGAACGCACCGACTGTCAGCAACCGGGTGGTTAGCCCGATTCTGCTCTCTGACTCGCAACGAAGCGTCAGGGACTGTCCGGGCCGCTCGTGCTCTCAAACACATGCCCTCGATCCGGGCGAAGGCCCTCACGGGCGAGGTTCCATACCGGTCCGTGCGCTTCCTCGCACAGGCACGCGATCGGCACCCCGAGGAGTTCGCAGGACAAGAACCCCTGTTCGCCGACGCTGCTGCTCGTCTCTCCCCCGGCGAGATGTGGAGGGTTATCAACGACTGGGAGCAGCAGGTCGATTACCAGCAGTCACTCGAGAACGTTCGCGCACTCGACAAGCTCCGCAGCTTGTCCCTGTCACCGATCGGGAACGGTCTCCATGACATGCGGGGGACGCTCACGACGGAGGCAGCACATGTCGTCGGCACCGCCATCCAAGCCCTCACCAACCCGGCCAACCTCGATGCTGCGCACAACCGGACGCCTGCACAGATGCGTCACGACGCCCTCGTCGACGTCTGCCACCACTTCCTGGACCACAGCGACGAGATCGCGACGTCCGGAGGCGACAAACCCCACATCACGGTCACGGTCCCGTACGAGACCCTCAGTGGACCACACCGCAAGCTGGGGGAACTCGACGGAAGTCCCGTCGACCCTGAGATCATCAGGAAATGGGCATGCGACGCCGGCATCGTTCGTATCGTGACCGACGGAGATAGCCAGCCTCTCGATGTGGGGCGACGGGTCAGAACCGCCACACCAGCCATACGGCGAGCCGTTGAGCTCCGCGATGGCGGCTGCGCCTGGCCGGGCTGCGGTGCACCCGTTTCATGGTGCGATGTTCACCACATCGTCCACTGGGCAGACGGAGGAGAGACCTCACTCGACAACGTCGAACTCCTCTGTCGCCGCCATCACAACGACACCCACGACGGCCGACCGAGACCCGACGACTGAGGACCCTTGCAGCGCAGGCTCAGGTATCCGTTCGATCAGCCTCGGTAGGTGGGGCCGCGTTCGGCGCGCTCGCATCGGGATCTCCTTGCTGAGGTCTGGAGGGCCGAACTGGTAGAAGGGGGACCGCAACGGGATCGGCCTTGCGGGTACCGATGATGCCGAGAACCCAACCACCGATGCCCCAAACCATCGCGGCCACATATAGGAAACCACCAACGACGGGAATGACCCAGATCCCGAACCGCCAAAGAACCGCTCCTGCAACGAGCGCTCCGAAGAGCCCTCCCCTGCCAAAGAGCACCCGATGGCCCAGCGCCGATACCGCAGGGAGTGGGCCGATGATGAAAAGGGCGATTCCGACAAGCACGCCGATGACGGCAAGAGGGATCCCGACGAGGGTCATCGCAAGAACCACGATCACCACCGGGAATGCGATCACGGTGCCGATTCCGACTGCGAGCGTCTTGATCGGATGTACAAGGACATTGCCCGTCGCTCTCGCTGAGGTCCCCTTCACCAACCACAGGACAACGATGCCAGCAACGACGAATCCGAAGAAACCAACGACGTTCGCCAGCGAGAGGAGGACCCCGTAGACGAAGTTGCTCTGGGTAGGCAGGCGGGTGAGCGTCCCTCCGATGGTCGCCTCGCCAGCGCCCCGCACGTCCGCTGGGGAACGGTACAACACGTCTCCGCCGACGGCGGATGCCGGGCCGAACTCGAGCTTCTGAGTCGCGACGTCGATGTCGCCTCCGACGTCACCATCCACCACCAACCGCAGTGTCCTCCCTCGCACATCACGGTCAACCGAACCTTCGATCCGTGCGGTGCCCCCAAAGAGCATGGCATCTCGGCCTACCGTCCCGGTGCTCGAGACAACGACCGACGGGGCTGTGATGAACACGTCGTCAGCCACGGTACCGTCGATCGTTGCACGGATCGCCGCACCGTTGAGCGATCCCCCGATCGAGCCGGTTGGCGACACCACCACAGAGCCGGAGGAGAACACGGTAACCGATCCCGTGACTGTGCCCGAGATCGTCAGGTCACCTGTGAATATCGTGAGGTCGCCGTCGATAACACCCTCGATCGTGCTGCGCACCGACGTGACGTAGACGTCTTCATTGACGACCTCCTCATCCGTGATTATGTACTGGTCGGTTGTTACGAGTGACGCCAGTGACGTCAGCGACACGGATGCGAGAGATGCCAGGCCGATCAGTATCAGAACAACGCGGCTGATGGTCCCCCGGTGTTGGAAGCTAGAGCGGGAGCGCGTCACGGACAACATCGAGGAGAACCCACGGGACGATGCCGAATACGACCGTGACGACGGTGGCGATGATGATCGCGAACCGCGAGGGAAGACTCGCCTCGATCGGTTCCTCGTCGGACTCTGGCTTCGAGAAGACCAGCGCCACGACCTTCAGATAGAACGCAAGACCGATGACCGTTGTCAGCGTTCCCACGATCACGACCCACAGGTATCCGGAATTGCCAGCTGCAACGAACGCCAGGATCTTGCCGACGAATCCCGCAAAGAACGGCATCCCTGACATTCCGAACATCAGGATCGCAAGCAGCCACCCGATCTCGGGCGACCTGCGCGCCAGGCCGCGCACGCTTGCGATGGGAGCCGATGTGGAACCGGGACCCGAGACCACGGACACGACGGTGAACCCGCCGATGATCATGAACGCGTACGTCGCTACGTAGAACCACATCGCAGGGATGCCATCGAGACCTCCCAGGAGGGCAGCGAGCAGGTATCCCGTGTGAGCAACACCCGAGTACGCAAGCAGTCGCTTCAAATCGGTCTGGACGAGGGCCATCGTTGTCCCGAGGATCATGGAGACCACCGCGATCACGGCCAACACCGGTGCCCAGGTGTCGATCTGGGAGATGAGCCCACCGATGAAGATCCGTCCCAGCGCAGCGAACCCGGCAACCTTCACGCCGGCGGCCATCAACGCAACCGCCCCGGATGGAGCCCCCTGATAGACATCAGGTGCCCACTGGTGGAACGGTGCTGCCGAGATCTTGAAGAACAGGCCGGTGAGCATGAGCGCCATACCGACGAGGAGAATGCCGGGCTCAGTGACGATCGTCGTTGAGAAGAAGTCCCTGATCGAGTTCACTCCGTAGATCGTGAGCGACCCGGTCGCGCCGAACGTCAGAGCGACACCGTACAGGAACAGTGCAGACGCAAGACTTCCGAGCAGGAAGTACTTGAACGAGGACTCGTCGGCGTTGGCCCGATCCCGCACGAACCCTGCAAGGACGTAGAAGCTGATGGATGCGGTTTCGAGTCCGATGAAGATGACGATGAGGTTCGGCGATGCAGTCATCATGTGCAGCCCGGCAAGAGACAGCAGCATCAAGACGACGAACTCGGCAGACCGCTTGCCGAGCCGGATGATGAGATCCCAGGCTCCGAGAAGGGCAGTGAAGCCTACGAGTCCGAGGAGGACCGATGCGAATGCTGAGTACGCATCGAGCACCACCATCGGGGATCGCATGATCTGAAGGTCCTGGGTGGAGAAGAAGAAGCCTCCTCCGCCATCGGCCACGTCCAGCCACTGCACCAATCCCACACCGGCAGAAACGAGGATCGCAAGACCAGCGATCGGGCCCCATATCTTCACGCTACGGCCGGCAACCACCGCAACGAGCAGCACGAGGAGTGCGCCGACGAGGAGCACCACCTCGAAGGCGACGGGCAGCAGCGCTACGTTCTCCATCAGCCCTCACCTTCTTCGTGGCCTTCGTCCTCGAGTTCGCCGTAGTGAGGTTCGACGACCTCCCCCGTACCGCCGAACTCGGGAATCTCGTAGTCGGTCGCTGCGGTGATCCGGTCGAGCATGAGATCGACGGATGGCTCGATACGGTCGAACACGGGCTTCGGGTAGACGCCAAGACCGAGGATCAGGAGCACGAGCGGGACGAGGATCGCTATCTCACGGAAGTTGAGGTCACGCAGGGCCTCGAGTTTCGGATTGGTGATCGGTCCCGTGAACACGCGTTCATATGCCCACAACAGGTAGACCGCTGCGAGGATCACACCGGAACCTGCGATGATCGCCATGACGGGGAACGACAGGTACGAACCCATGAAGATCGTGAACTCACCGATGAATCCTGCCAGCCCTGGGAGGCCTGCAGAGGCGAACGCGGAGAACAGGAAGATGCCAGCGTAGATGGGCATCACCTTCGCCAGCCCACCGAACTCGGCGATCTTGCGGGTGTGCATGCGGTCATAGATCATGCCGATGAGGAGGAACAGCGCACCAGTCGCGAGGCCATGGCTGATCATCTGGAACACGGAGCCCTGGATGCCCTGGGTGGTGAAGGCGAAGATACCGAGCACGATGAAGCCCATGTGCGACACCGATGAGTACGCGACGAGGCGTTTGATGTCTGGCTGGACGATGGCGACAGCCGCCCCGTAGACGATACCGACGACGCCGAGCACCGCCATCCAGAATGCGAATGACACGCTGGCATCCGGGAAGAGCGTGAGGTTGAACCGCAACAGGCCGTACGTACCCATCTTCAACAGCACGCCTGCAAGGATGACGGAACCTGCGGTCGGGGCCTCGGTGTGGGCGTCAGGCAGCCACGTGTGGAACGGGAACAGAGGCACCTTGATGGCAAAGGCGACGGCGAATCCGGCGAAGAGCCACATCTGAGTGGATCGGACGAAGTCGACTCCGACCATGTCGGCGAAGTTGAAGGACGCGAGCGTGCCGATCGCGTCACCGGTGATCAACCCGAGTGCGATGATCGAAGCGAGGAGGAAGGCTGATCCGGCAGCGGTGAAGAGAACGAACTTCATCGAGGCGTAGGCCCTGTTGTCCGAGCCCCACATCGCGATGAGCATGAACATCGGGATGAGCACGATCTCGAAGAAAGCGAAGAACAGCAGGAGATCGAGGGCGAGGAACACACCGAGGACGCCGGCTTCGAGAATCAGCATCAAGACCATGTAGGACTTGACTTTCTCGGTGACAGATCGTGACGCGGCGATCGAGATCGGGAACAGCAGAGCGGTCAGGACAACCATGAACAGCGAGATGCCGTCGACAGCCATCCTCCATCCGAACCCGATGGTTTCGCTGAGCACGAGATCCTCTACGAACTGGAATCCACCGTCACCTGGGACGAAGTTCCACAGGATGTAGCCGGCAACGACGAGCGGCATGATCGACAGAGCCACCGCGACCGGATAGATCAGCTCAGACCGACGACTTGGGAGCAATCCGATGATGAGAGCGCCAACGAGCGGCAGGGCGATGATGATCGCAAGTACCGGCATCAGATACCCCCTCCAAACACGAGGAACCCGATGATCAGCAGTATCCCGCCGATCGCGATGCCTGCGGCGTACCCTCGGACCTGACCGGTCTGGACGGCCTTGAGCCCCACACCAGAGGACTGCACTCCTTTGGCGATGCCGTGAGCTGCACCGTCGAGAACCTTTGGATCGACCGTGCCTGCGAACCACTCCGAGATCGTCTTTCCAGGGGCGACGAAGACCCTGCCATAGAAGTCGTCGACGTAGAACGCATCGAGTCCCTTCTGCCAGAATCCGCCTTCTTCAACGGGTAGTTCGTCACGGTGATAGCGAACCCAGCCCCAGATGATTCCCGTGATCGCCACGACCGTGGCAACCGCTGCGAGCACGAGGAAGGATTCGAACGAAGGTGCCTCGTGGTGCGCGATGAGGGCGAAGGATGGTTCGAGGAAGTGCTCGAAGGCGAGCCTGGCAGGTGTGTTGAACCAACCGAACATCGTGGAGAACACGGCGAGCACGACGAGGGTGAGTGTCATGGTCCACGGTGATTCGTGTGGATGTGTCCCCTCGGCCCAGCGTGGCTTGCCGAAGAAGGTGAGCACCCACAAGCGGGTCATGTAGAAGGCGGTCAGGAGTGCGACGAACAGGCCGACACCCCACAGGATCATCCACAGCCCTCCCTTGTCGAAGGTCGCTCCAAGGATCTCATCTTTGGACCAGAACCCTGAGAAGGGGAAGATCCCGCTGATCGCGAGCCACGCAACGGTCATGGTGACGAACGTGATGGGCATCTTCTTACGGAGTCCGCCCATCTTGCGCATGTCCTGCTCATCGGCCATCGCGTGGATGACCGACCCGGCACCGAGGAACAACAGTGCCTTGAAAAATGCATGGGTCGTGAGGTGGAACACCCCTGCTGTGTATGCACCGACTCCGATCCCGAGGACCATGTATCCGAGTTGGCTGATCGTGGAGTACGCCAGGACCCTCTTGATGTCCATCTGGGTGACGGCGATGACCGCAGCAAGGAGCGCCGTCGCGGTACCGACGATGGCTACGACGATCCCTGTGGAGGGTGCGAGTTCGAAGAGCACAGCCGAGCGGGCCATCATGAACACACCAGCGGTGACCATCGTTGCGGCGTGGATCAGTGCCGATACCGGCGTCGGACCTTCCATGGCGTCCGGGAGCCAGATGTACAGTGGGATCTGGGCGGATTTCCCGGTCGCCCCGACGAACAGCAACAGGGTGATCGCTGTGGCGACGCCGGTGGTGAGGACCGCGGGCGCCGAGGTGAAGATCGTGACGAAGTCGAACGTGCCGAAGGTGGCGAAGATGATCATGAGCGCGACGAGGAAGCCCCAGTCACCGATCCGGTTGACGATGAACGCCTTCTTGCCAGCTGCTGCTGCCGATGGTTTGGTGAACCAGAATGAGATGAGGAGGTACGACGATAGCCCGACGAGTTCCCAGCCGACGAACATGAGTGCAAAGTTCGATGCGAGCACGAGGATCAGCATCGATGCGATGAACAGGTTCAGGTAGGCGAAGAAGCGAGGGAAACGCTCGTCGCCGTGCATGTATCCAATGGAGTACAGATGGATCAGGGCGCCGATGCCGGTCACGATCATCGTGAGCAAGGCTGCAAGCGGATCCCATAGGATGGCCGCATCGGCTCCGAGCATGGGGATCCATGAGAACAGGAATATCGTCTCGGAGTGTCCCGAGCCGCTCAGAAGATCAACGGTCGGGATCGCCGCTATCACCCAGGAGATCCCAACGAGCGAGAAGCCGAGCCACCCGGCGAGCGGTTCGCCGATCCGCTTCCCGAACACGATATTGATCAGGAAGCCCGCGAGCGGGAGAGCAACGATCAACCAGAGATAGTCCGTCATCTCTATCCCTTCATCTCTGCGAGTTCGTCGACGTTTGCGCTCGATCGTCTCCGGAAGATGGCCACGATGATCGCAAGGCCAACGGTCACCTCGGCCGCGGCAACGACCATGACGAAGAGAGCAGAGACCTGGCCCTCGATCAATCCGAGTTCCTTGCTCAGTGCGACGAACGTCAGGTTCACCGAGTTGAGCATGAGCTCGATTGACATGAACATGACGAGAGCGTTGCGGCGGACGAGGACACCGCCGACGCCGATGGAGAACATCGCTGCCGCGAGGACGAGGTACCAGGTGACGGTAACGGTCACAGCGACGCCTCCTCATCGTCGGCTCCATGGCCGAAGTACGCAAGCGCGATCGTTCCGACGGCAGCGATCGTCAGGAGCATCACGGTCGATAGGAACACGATCGTCCAGGTTCCAAAGAGTTCGTCTGCGACCGCCTCGATCGTGCCGTTGAGGTCGGCCGACCCGAACCCTGAGCTTCCCGTGACCCAAGCGGCCCTGCCTGCGAGAACGATGACGGCGAACAGGCCAACGGAAACGACGGCTGTCATGATCCTTTGACCCGTGACTGCGGGGCCATAGGCGTCTGGTCTATCGACACCGATCAGCATGATCACGAACAAGAACAGCGTCATGACGGCGCCTGCGTACACGATCACCTGGACCGCAGCGACGAGGTGGGCGTCGAGGAGGACGTACAGCACCGCGATGGAGAACATCGCGGTGAGCAGACCGACTGCGGAGTAGACGGTATTGGATGCCGTGACCATGGCAACGGCACCTGCAAGGGCGACAGCTGCGAAGATGACGAAGACGATGACCTCACCCATCAGGCGTCATCTCCTTCGTGTGCATCGTCTTGATCCGCAGCGTCTTCGCTCTGGCCTATCTCCGGAAGAAGCGGGCCGGATCGTGCTGATGGCGTCCACGCCACGACACCTTCGTAGTCGGAACGCCCGGAAGGAGATGTTGCCCGCATCCACCCGTCGCCTGCGACGAGTTCTTTGAGGTCGATGAGCTTGGAGGCGGGCTCCGGGTGGTTCGGCGTTCCGTCCCGTTCGACAAGGAGTTCGTCCTTCGTGAAGATCGCGTCCTCCCTGTCGTCGACCGACATCTCGAATAGGTGCGTCATGGTTATCGCCTCGGTCGGGCACGCCTCAACGCACATCGCGCAGTAGATGCAGCGCAGCAGATTGATCTCGTACACGAAGCCGTAGCGCTCACCCTGGCTGACCGGTTCATCCGCCGGGTTGTCGGCGCCGCGGACGTAGATGCAGTTTGCGGGGCAGACGCCTGCGCACAGTTCGCATCCGATGCATTTCTCCTGCCCGTCCTCGTACCGGTTCAAGACATGCCTGCCGTGGAAACGCTGTGGCTTGACCCGTTTCTGATCGGGATACTTGATGGTGAGCCGCGGCTTGCCAACCTGGCGCATGGTGACGGCGAACCCGCGGAAGGGTCCGAGGATGTCAGCGAACCAACTCATAGTGCACTCCTCACGACCATGGCAACCCGAAGTCTCGTATGCCGACCGCAATGGCGACCAGCATGATCCACACCAGCGCCACCGGGATGAGCTTCTTCCAGCCGAAACTCATGAGATGGTCGTAGCGCATTCTCGGCAGCGATGCCCTGACCCACACGAAGAACAGCACGAAGATCCATGTCTTGAGAAGGAACCAGAAGATCGGGATAGCCCAGTGCATCCAGTCCGGTCCGAACACCGGCCCGGCCCAGCCACCGAAGAACAGGGTCGCGGTGAGCGCCGAGATGTTGAACACGGCCATGTACTCGGCGAGGAAGAACAGGGCGAACCGGAACCCCGAGTACTCGGTGTGGAACCCACCGACGAGTTCCTGTTCCGCTTCAACGAGATCGAACGGCGGCCTGTTCGCCTCGGCGAACCCTGCGATGAGGAAGATGACGAACGAGGGAAGGAGCACGATGTTCCAGGCGGGGAAGATGCCATAGAACGTTTCGGCCTGCTGCTCGACGATGGTGCTGACCGATGTCGACCCGGCGAAGATGACGACGGGGACGAGGGCGAGTCCCATGGCGGCTTCGTACGAGATCATCTGCGCCGACGCCCTCACCGAGCCAAGAAGCGGGTACTTCGACCCTGAGGCCCAGCCAGCGAGCGTGATCGCGTACACGGCCATCGAGGAGAGGGCGAGCACGTAGAGCAGTCCGATGTTGAGATCGACCGCTGCCATGTTGTACTCGGTGCCTCCGATGGTGATCGGTGCGCCGATGGGGACCACCATGAATATCAGCAGCGCCGTTACGAGCGAGATGATCGGTGCGGCGATATACAGGCCCATGTTGGCGTTTGCCGGGCTGATGCCCTCTTTGAGGATCGCCTTCATGCCGTCGGCAAGCGTTTGCATGATCCCGAACGGGCCCGCCCGATCAGGGCCGACGCGGTTCTGGAGGTCGGAGACGAACTTCCGTTCAACCCACACCAACAAGATGACCGTGACGAGCAGGAACACGAACACGACGAGCACGCGGATGGCGGCTTCGATGAAGAGACTCATGGACCACCTCGCACGACATCGACAGTGACCGCACCTGTCACAACCAGGTTCGTGGTCTCGCGGTGATTCGCGGGGATGACGATCGTGCCCCTCGACACGTGAACGTCGAGTTTCGCCATGATCTCGATCATGCCGCCCACGACGATGATGTCGCCTTCGCTGATAGCTTTTCGAAAGCCGTCTCCTGGATGGATTCTGGCGAAAGCTGGGTTAGTCAGATCCTTGATCGACGGGGAGTTCCGGACCCACACACCATCGTCGTAGAGCGTACGCTCGAGATGCAGCGTGAATTCGCCCGTGACGACAGGAACGGTGATATCGACGGGTATGTAGCCGAGAGGTTGATCGGCCTCACCGTACGGAACGACGACACCATCGGGATCTCCCTCGAAGGTGAGATAGTCCGTCGTGATGCCTTCATAGGCCGGCGCCACGGTGGATATCTCTTTGGACACCAGGGCAAGGGTGGATGCACCGAGGGGCACGCCCATGCGGTCGGCGAGATCGTCGAGGATCCCGGTGAGCGGCCGCGACCGTCCGGCCGGTGTGAGAGAAGGCCGGATGCGTTGCACGCGTCCTTCACAGTTGGTCACGGTGCCATCGACCTCGCCCCACATCGCGGCGGGGAGGATCACATCGGCGAGCACAGAGGAGTCGGTGACGAAGGTATCGATCGCAACGACGAACTCGGCGGTCTTGAGGGCTCGCTCCGCGAGGACAGGGTTGGAGCTGTCTTGCACCGGATCTGCACCCACGAGAATCAGTGACCTCAGATCCCCGGCGACGGCTGCATCGAGCATCTCCATGGTCGAGTACCCGTCGAACTCTGGCAGGAGATCCCAGGTCTCTTCGATCCTGGCCACACCTGCTTCAGAACCGGTGCTCACACGACCAGGGAGGAGTGTCGGGGCAAGTCCCATGTCCAGCGCACCGAACACGTTCGCCCTGGTGAGGAGCGGCATGATGGTGGCGTCGGGAAGGCTGCGTGCGAATGCGGCAACAGCTTCGGCGAGCCTGGGGTCTTCGGCCATGGAGGTACGACCGACCAGCGCCACCACGGGACCTTCGTCAAGGGCCGCACGGACGTCTGTGAAGTCGCCGTCGCCGCCCCGTATCTTGCGAAGGATGTCGGGGCCGGTGCCGGCACGGTACGTGAGCGCATGTGTAGCGATCGAATCGAGACCGGTCTTGATGGGGTTCACGATGACGAGTCGTGCGCCGTTCCTCACGGCCTTGCGGACCCGGAGATAGAGAACCGGCAGGCTCTCTTTGAGGTCCGGTCCCCACACGAGGATCGTCGACGCGGAGTCGAGATCGTCGATCTTCGCTCTCGGTGTCACGGCGGCGGCGAAATGGGGGTCGACGCCGTCGCCGAGTTGGGCATCGATATGCGCCGAACCGATGACGGTGCGCATGAACTTGCCGAGGGCGAAGGCTTCTTCGTTCGTGTTGTTCGCCCCACCGATGGCACCTACCTCAGCGCCCTTGTAGCTCCCGAGCCTCGACGCGATCGTCTCGAATGCCTCGCTCCAGGTCGCTTCCTCGAAATGGTCGCCCTTCTTGACGAGCGGCGTCGTCACCCTGGTTTCGGCGTGAACTGCCGCAAACGAGAAACGATCCTTGTCGGAGAGCCATCCTTCGTTCACCGCGTTGTTCTCGACGCCGTACACCCTGACGATCTTCCCGCGTGATGTCTGAACGTCGACGGTCGAATGCAGCGTGTCGATGAGTGAGACCGATGTCTGATGCTCGAGGTCCCATGGCCTGGCCTTGAAGCGATAGTCGACCGAGGTGAGTGCACCGACGGGGCACAGTTGGACTGTGTTGCCAGAGAAGTAGGAAGAGAACGGTTCATCGGGGAACGTCTGGATCTGGACCGTGCTTCCCCGTTCGATGAACGTGAGGAGCGCGTCGCCGGCGATGTCGTCTGCCACCCGCACGCAGCGGTCACACAGAACGCAACGTTCCCTGTCGAGCAACACGACATCGGACACGGGGATCGGCTTGAGATAGGTCCGTTTCTCCTCGATGAACCGGCTCTCGCCTGCCCCGAAATCGTAGGCCTGGTCCTGGAGGGGGCACTCGCCACCCTTGTCACAGACGGGGCAATCGAGCGGGTGGTTGATCAGGAGGAACTCGAGGATGCCTTCCTGTGCACGTTTGACGACCTCGGACTGTGTGTCGACGACCATCTCATCGCTGACGTCCATCGTGCACGACGGCACCAGCATCGTGCCACGGGGCCCTTCGACCTCGACGAGACACATGCGGCACTTGCCCACAGGCTCGAGTTTGTCGTGGTGGCAGAAACGCGGGATGAATTCGCCGACGCTCTCGGCGGCGGTGATGAGTCGCTGTCCGGCGTCAACGGTGTGTTGAACACCGTTGATCGTGACCGTCACCTGTGGCGTGTCAGACATGGGACACCTCACTGGTTGCGATCATCGCTTCGATCTCGGGCCTGAACCATCGGGTTATCGACGTGACCGGGGACACCGCAGACGGCCCGAGCGGACAGATCGTGGTCATTGCAGGCGGCCACTTCAACCCTGGAGAGATGCTGTCTGAGATAGACAGCAGCAAGTCGATGTCTTCGGGCCGCCCGTGTCCGTCGAGGATGCGTTTCAGAACGCTCTCGAGCCAGCTCGTGCCTTCCCTACACGGTGTGCATTGGCCGCAGGACTCGTGGGCGAAGAAACGCACGAGCCGGTGTGCAGCGGCGACGACGTTGGTGTTCTCGTCCATGACGATGACAGCGCCGGCACCGAGCATGGAGCCGTTGTTGGCAACGTCGTCGATCGTAAATGGTGTGTCGAGGTGCATCTCGGGCACGAACCAGGGAGCTGATGCTCCTCCCGGTATCCATGCCTTGAGTTCGAGTCCGTCTCGGATGCCTCCGGCTATGTCGTAGATGAAGTCTCTCCACGACATCCCGAGTTCGATCTCGTAGTTGCCAGGTTTGTTGACGTGGCCGGAGATGCTGATCATCTTCATGCCTGCGGAACGCTCGGGTCCGATCGCTGCGTACGCGGCACCGGAGTTCTCGACGATCCAGGGGATGTTGGCGATCGACTCGACGTTGTTGACGATCGTCGGCTTGGAGTAGAGGCCTTCAACGGCAGGGAACGGCGGCTTGAGCCGTGGCTCGCCACGGCGACCCTCAAGGCTGTTGAGCAGCGCTGTCTCTTCTCCGCAGATGTAGGCGCCCCCGCCGAGATGGATGGTGACGTCGAGGGAGAAGTCGCTGCCTACGATGTCCTCACCGAGGTAGCCGGCTTCGTACGCCTCGTCAACGGCACGTTGGAGACGCCGCGCCGCCCTGGGGTATTCGCCGCGAATGTATACGAAGGCATGGTCGACGCCGAGTGCATAACTCGAGATCGCGATGCCTTCGAGGAGTCGATGCGGGTCGCGTTCGGTGAGTTGACGATCGTTGAAGGTGCCGGGCTCGGACTCGTCACAGTTCACGACGAGATATCGTGGCGTTGCCGGAGCCAGGAAACCCCACTTGACGCCCGTCGGGAACCCCGCTCCACCACGACCTCGCATGTTCGAGGCTTTCACCTCTGCGATGACATCGTCCTGGGACATGTCAAAAAG
>JBDLIR010000009.1:0-17176 GCA_039714815.1 Actinomycetota bacterium
CACCAGACACCAGACACCAGACACCAGACACCAGACACCAGACACCAGACACCAGACACCAGACACCAGAATGTCTCTTCTCTGGTATCTGGAAGCGAGGCGCCAGCCGAGCGATCTGGTATCGGTACAATGCAATCACCCACACGAAAGGACCATCCGTGGCACAGTTCCTCAGCGAGGATCACTTCGAGGCGGCCAGAGCGGCTCTCGCAACAGATCAGGGATTCCAGGGCTCGATCGCAAACGTCGATTTCAGCGCCCAGTTCGACGTCACAGGCGGGCCTGACGGCGACGTCGCCTACTACCTCAAGGTATCAGGCGGTGAGACAGAGACCGAACTCGGCCCACTCGACGGTGCTGATGTCACCGTGGCGAGCGACTACGAAACATCGCAAGCGATCTCGAAGGGCGAACTCAACGTTCAGATGGCCTTCATGACGGGGAAGATCAAGGTCGGCGGCAACGTTGCGAAGATCATGATGCATCAGAACGTCGTCAACGACTATGCACGGGTCCTGTCAGGCCTCGACATCGAGTATTAGAACAGACGCCAGACACCAGATACCAGATGCCAGATGCCAGAAGGTCGGGAACGTAAATCGTAAATCGTAAATCGTAAATCGCCAGAGGTCAGAGACCAGATGCCAGACACCAGAATGTCTCTCCTCTGGTATCTGGTAGCGAGCGCAGCGAGCGATCTGGCATTCACAAACAGAGAGAGGGCGCCCCGATGGGCGCCCTCTCTGCAATTGAATGCTGTGTTCGTCAGCCGGGCTTGACGGCATCCTTGAAGGACTTGCCAGCCTTGAAGGCAGGGACGCGTGTCGCTGCGACTGCGATCTCGGCCCCCGTCTGCGGGTTGCGAGCCGTGCGGGCAGCGCGGTCACGGGCTTCGAACGTGCCGAAACCGGTGATCTGGACCTTGCCCGTGGCTACGACGCTGCTGACGATGACGTCAAGCAACTCGTTGACAACCTTGTCGGCGGTTGCCTTCGACTCGCCCGTGTTCCGAGCCACAGCTTCGATCAATTCGCCCTTGTTCATAGTGGTAAACCTCCTCATGTCCACGACTCTCGTGGAACGGCTGGTGTGCGTTCATGAATAACGCGATTGTAATTCTATACCATCTCGCGTTTGTTCAGCAACAATCCGGCATTCAGGGCGAGGTCACGTTCACGGACACGGTAGAGTACACGCCTATGGGAGACATCACGTGAAGAAGAACTGGACGAAAGTCGCTCTCGCCCTCGGGCCCGTAGTCATGATCGCAACCCTGGCGTGGGAATACGCACGGATGAAGCCGGACTACAACTTCCTCATCCAACCATGGTCGCTCCGCGGGTTCGAGATGACCCATGGATGGGTCATTGCAGTACTCGGCCTGCTCCTTCTCATCGGCGGTCTCCTCACATCGTGGGAAGGATCCGTCAAGCCCGCTATGTCGGCAGCGGTCACGATGTACCTCGTCGTCGCAGCCGTCGCCTTCTCCGCGTTCTTCACCACCGGCACTGACCGGGCCACGACTGACATCACGATCAAGACGGTCAGCGGAATCATCATCTCGGCCCTGCTCGCGGCCGTTATCTCCCTGTCACTGCGCAGTCTGCTCAAGGACAGGTCCGCCGTGTTCAACCGGGCTCTTCCCGTGTTCGCGGTTCTCTTCATCATCATCAGCCTTGTGATCTCGACGACGATCGCTGGGACGCTGCTGTCTGTGCAGACCTGGGTGCTCGTCCTTTTCGTCTTCCTCGTGATGGCGGGTCTGTCGATATCCATCAGACCGATAGATGTAGCTGCAAACCGCATGATGATCTTCACGACGGTCGCCGCATGGGCCGTCGTCGTGATTTCCGCTGGGGCGATTCGACAGAACCTGGTGTCAGCTCAGGCAGCGTTCGTCCAATCAAACGGAGTCACGGGTGTATCCGCACAGTTCAAGGACGTGCAGGCCGGTGGAGGCTGGTGGCTCGCGGGATTCGGCGCCACAATTGCATGGGTTGGAGCGATCGGCCTGTGGGCGAAGCGACGTGACATCGTTGCGGCTCTAGCCCGTGCCCGCAAGCAGCGTGCGGCGGCAGAAGAGAGCGCCCGAGAGATCCAGGAAGCCTTCGAGGAATACCAGCGGGAGCAAGCAGAAGCCAAGAGCTGAGACTCGCTTCGCTGTCGGACAAATTCGCTGCCGTATCGCGGATCCCCCACCTGCGCTCGTTCCTCGCTTGTGTCCCCCTGCATCGTCGCTGGCACTCCTCTGCCGTCCCCATCGAAAGCGGGACCGGGACTACATCCCTCTGCTGTCCCCCTTGAAAGAGGGACCGTGGCCGTCGGCAGTCCGCACGATTTCAACGGCAGAAGCGAGGTCGACGGATCGGTGGCTGGTGTGCCCGGAGTCCTCCGCTCCCAACACCGCCCGGTCGATCAACGGGGCCCACTCGATCGCTGGAAGCCAGTACTGGTTCACATCCGCGATCTCGTCGGCCAAACAGAGCAACAGCTTCGCTCCGTTTACGTCGCCTAGGGCTATCAGCGCCTCGCCTCCTGAATAGAGGAATCGCCACGACAGGTACCGATCACCGCGGTCGTAGGATCGTGCCAGTGCATTCGCAATGAGCTCGGCACCTTCCTTCGGTCGACCGGATCGGACGGCGGCGAGCCCGGCCAGGTTCTCGATCTTGTCGATCCACCCTCGCACACCACTCTCCCTGCTGCGTTCCAACAGATACTCGGCGAGAGCGCCTGCACGCTCGACATCTCCGACGTTCAGGTGCGCATGTGCCACGAATCGCAGTCCCTCGATCTCGAGGCGCTCCACGTTGCAGTCCTCAACGCTCGTCTGGAACAGATGCAGCGCCTCGGCGAAGTCACCCCTGGCCGACGCCGCGATGCCTTTGAGCCTCAAGAGGAACGCTGCTTCCACTTCATCGAGGCTGCTCTGCTCTACGATCGAGATGTTCGCTTCAGCTGTTGCCACATCGCCTGTAAGCAGGCAGACGAGGACCATGCTGGATGCGAGCCAAACCACATTCTCGGCACGCCGAATGCGGATAGCCTCCTCTATCTCACTGCGAACCAACCGAAGATCACCCCTCTCGAATGCGATGATCGCCAGCACGGCATGAGCGTCACCTTTGCCCATCACATATCCGATTCGGTCGCTGATTTCCGCCGCGCGACGCGTGGACTGCTCGGCGTCTTCGATCTGTCCAAGTTCTGTATCGTCCACGGCGAGACACAACAGAGCATCCGTGACGAGTTCATCGGGCGCGTCACCAGCCATGTCCAGCGCCTCTCTGAGCAACGCTGCGCTCTCCTGAGACGCTGCGCGGTGGCTGAGGTGTGGGCTGATCGCCGCACTGATCTCGAGCGCTGTCCTTTGATCGAGGTTCTGAACAGCCCTGCGAAATGCGCTCCTGTAGTTGCCCAACTCGCCGCGCACGGCATCGACAACTCTGAAGTGATCATCCGGGGGCTCTGGAGACACGCCGTGTTCGAAGACGCGACCTTCCCTTGCCCGCTGCTTGTGAGCCAGGTCGCCATAGAACTCCACGTACCGCCGGTATGTCTCATCTTGTTCTTCAGCCTCGTGGAGGAGAGACAGCGCCATCTCGCGAATCGGCTCGAGGAGACGAAATCTGTCTCCGTCACGGACGACGAGCGAGGCATCCACGAGTTCCCCGAGAACGTCAACGAATCCCGGGTCTGTATCGCAGCCGGCAACGGCTGCTGCTGCTTCCGTCTTCCATCCGGGTTGCAACACCGCGAGGCGTCGGAAGACGTCGCGCTCCCGCCTCCCGAGTAGGTCGTAGCTCCATCGGAACGTCGCCGCCAGACTCCGGTGATGGGGCGGAATGCCCCTCTCCCCGGACTGCAGGTAGTCGAGATGGCTGTTCAGATTCGGTGTGATCTCGGCGGGATGGAGCATCTGTACCCGCGCCGCCGCCATCTCGATCGCCAATGGAAGCCCGGCGAGGCGCACCATCAGTGCTGCCACAGCCTCCATGTCGTCTTCGATCAGACTGTATCCAGCGGCGCTCGATGCGCGATTGGTGAACAGGCGCACCGATGATGCATCCATGATCTGGCGGGGCGTTGCGGCCGGATCCGGAACCTTCAGTGGCTCCACCTGAAAGACCGATTCTCCCTGGATACCGAGACGCACGCGACTCGTGGCCAGAATCCGTAGGCGCGGACACACACCCAGGAGCTGCTCGGTGACGGTGGCCGCACCCCCACCAACGTGCTCGCAATTGTCCAGCACGACGAGCGTCTGGTTGCTGGAGAGCTTGGATACCAGTCGCCGGATCGTCGTACCCGACGACCCCTCACCGATGTCGAGAGCCCGCGCGACGGCGCCCGGAACCGATGCGTCCTCGTCGATCTCCAGGAGATCGACGAGCCATGCGCCATCAGCGAAAGAAGCCGCGAGGCCGCGTGCTGCCTCGACTGCCAACCGTGTCTTGCCGACACCACCAGGCCCGACCAACGTAACCAGCCGATGTTCTTCGAGTCTTCGCTGAAGATCGTCTACCTCTGTGCCCCGATCTACGTATCGCGACAGTGGGAGGGGAATGTTGAGGCGACGATGCTCAGGATCAGTCCACGCAGGATCTTCGATGAGTGCCCGACTCTCTGCGGCCAGTCCACGCAACACCTCCGGCGCGCGGATCCCGAGCTCTTGACGGAATCGAGCCTTGGATTCCTCGTACTCCCTGAGCGCGTCGATCGGTCGACCGAGCCGATTGAGCACTCGGAGCAACGATTCCGCAAAGCCATGGTGAATCGGATACTCAACGACGAGTCCACCGATCGCCTCGGCCGCCTCTTCGAGTCGGCCGAGGCGAGTCAGAGCATCGATACGGAGTTCATGGGCGCGGAGATGCAGTTGCTCGAGGCGGCGAATCTCCAGGCTTGCGAATTGCTCGTACGTGACGTCACCAAGCGGAGGCCCGCGCCACATCGACAGTGCCCGTTCGCAGTCGGCGAGCGCGATGTCAGGGCTCTCGGTCAGCGCACGCAATGCCGCATCTACAAGGCGCTCGAACCGAACGGCGTCTATCACCGTCTCATTGACCGTCAGCCGGTACCCACCGTGGTCTGCATGCAAGTCGAGGTCCAACAATTCGTTGGTCGCAAGGGCACGTCGCAGACGCGAAGCGTGGAAACGGATCGCGTCACCGACCACGGTGGGCAGCTGATCTCCCCAGAGCGCGTCGGCGATCCGGTCGTTCGAGACAACCTGGCCTCGTTCGAGCAAGAGGAGCGCCAAGAGCGACCGCTGTTTCGGCGCGAGGGGAATCTCCTCGGTATCCCTGACGATCTCGATCGTTCCGAGGATCCGAATCTCAAGTACGTCACCAGCGGGGTTCCCTGTGCTCATTCGACGCTCACAGATCGCTCACAGCCTCGTCATACATTGATTCTACGCCCCACTAGGGCACGGTGGCTCACAGAGAGGAAGAAGCCATGAAGAGAGCGACAGCCTTGCTCGCAGCCGTCATCCTGATGACTGTCGGGTTCGTGGCGCCGGTCACGGCGACGCAGCCGGATCAGTTCGTCGCGGAGGACAGCTGGACCGAGTACCTGACATCGTGTGATGGATTCGATCTCGAGTACGACATTGAGGTCAAGGTTCGGTTCACAACCTTCTACGACAAGAACGGCGACATCGACAGGCATCAGAACCACTGGCATCTCGTCGGTATCCTGCATCGCAGCGACGGAGTCGGACCAACGGTTACGGATCACTCGACGAACATGAACGTGTTCAGCTCTTGGGACGATCTGGTCATCACGATGTACGGCACGCCATGGAACACGGTTCTGCCTGGATACGGTCCTGTGGTGAAGGTTTCGGGCAACATCACTTGGGATGAGACAGCGGGCTGGCCGCCAGTCATCACCGCGACAGGCTGGAATGCGAGCGGACTCGACCTATCGCCTGAGGCACAGGCGACTCTCTGTGAGTACTTCGGGTAGGGTGGTCGGGCTCGAAGGCTCGCTTACAGACGCCGACAGCCCGGAAGGTACTCTCCTTCCGGGCTGTTGGCTGTCAGCTGTCGGCTGTGAGCTGTCTTCTAGAGATCGAGTTCCGCTAGGTCTCCGACCTTCTCCTTGACGGCAACGGCAGCTTCGCGCAGGCCTTCAACCTCGCCATCGGTGAGGGACACGGTCACGACCTCTTCGACACCGTTGCGGCCGAGGCGGGCGAGAACGCCGAGATACACGTCGTCGATCCCGTATTCGCCTTCCATCCAGGCGCACACCGGCATCTGAGAGCCCTCATCCTCAACGATAGCCTTGACCATCGAAGCGGCGGCGGCGGACGGTGCGTAATACGCCGAACCGGTCTTGAGGTAGGCAACGATCTCAGCTCCACCCTTGCGGGTGCGGTCGACCAACTCATCGACCACTTCAACGCCCAAGACATCAACGAGCGGCTCGTTGCCGACCTTGCACAGCGAGGGGACAGGAACCATCGTCTCACCATGTGAACCAAGCGTTACGGCTGTGATATCGAGGATGTCGTGGTCGGCTGCCTCAGAGATGAAGTGGGCGAACCTGGCGCTATCGAGCATGCCGGCTTGTCCGAGTACACGGTTGCGCGGGAAGCCCGACACGTCCGCGGCAAGGGTGGTCATCTGGTCAAGCGGATTGGTCACGACGATGATCACGGCGTTCGGGGAGAACTTCGCGATCTCGGTCACAACCGACTTGACAATCCCGGCGTTGACACCGAGGAGATCCATACGGCTCATTCCCGGCTTGCGCGGCAGGCCTGCGGTGATGACGACGACGTCGGAGTCCGCGGTGTCGGCGTAGTCATTCGTCCCTGTCACGAGGGTTCGATAGCCGAGGACGGGGCGGGACTGGTTCATGTCGAGAGCCAGACCCTGTGGGAGTCCTTCGACGATGTCGGTCATCACGACCTCATCAACGATGTCCCACTCAGCAATCCGCTGGGTGGTCGTGGACCCATACTTCCCAGCGCCAACAACAGTTACTTTGCTCATGACCTTTCCTTTGGGTCGGGGTACCACTGAGGATACGGCTGACAGCCGACAGCCGTCAGCTGACAGCCGTATCCTCGGACCGCTGCGCTATCAGACAAACAGACCGCTGCGCCATCAGACCGCTCGCAAGCTCGCTCTCAGACATGAATCCCGATAGATTCCGGAGTCCGAAAGCGAAGCGGTCCTCTCTTACTGTTGGCTGTTGGCTGATTCTTCCTACATTCTGTCTGCTACGGCCTGGCCGAATGCCGAGCAGGACACTTCGGTTGCGTCGTCCATGAGTCTGGCGAAGTCGTAGGTGACGATCTTCTCCGAGATCGCTGCCTCCACGCCCTTGACGATGAGATCGGCGACCTCGTGCCACCCCAGGTACCGGAACATCATCTCTCCTGAGAGGATGACAGAGCCAGGGTTGACCTTGTCCATCCCTGTGTACTTGGGGGCCGTTCCGTGGGTTGCCTCGAAGATGGCGACACCTGTGTGGTAGTTGATGTTGCCACCGGGAGCGATGCCGATACCGCCCACCTGGGCAGCAAGCGCGTCCGACATGTAGTCACCGTTGAGGTTCATCGTTGCGATGACGTCGTATTCGGCAGGCCTTGTGAGGATCTGCTGCAAGAAGGCGTCTGCGATGACGTCTTTGACAAGCAACTTGTCTCCGGGGTCGCCGTTGCAGTCTTCCCACCCGACAGCGACGTCGGAGAACTCGTCCCGCACGACTTCGTAACCCCATTCTCTGAAGGCACCCTCGGTGAACTTCATGATGTTGCCCTTGTGGACAAGCGTCACCGAGTCGCGGTTGTTGTCCAATGCGTACTGGATCGCCGCGGAGACGAGACGCTTCGTGCCGGTCTCTGAGATCGGCTTCAGGCCAAGCCCTGAGTCGCTGCGGAGCTCCCATCCGAACTCCTCGTCGAGGAACTCGATGAGCTTCAGGGCACCGTCAGAACCAGCTTCGAGCTCCTTGCCCGCATACACGTCCTCGGTGTTCTCACGGAATATCACCATATCGACGAGGTTCGGTTGCCTCACCGGAGAGGGAACACCCTGGTACCAGCGCACCGGGCGCAGACAGACGTAGAGGTCGAGTATCTGACGGAGCGCCACGTTGAGGCTACGGATACCGCCACCGACCGGAGTGGTGAGCGGCCCCTTGATACCCACGAGATACTCCTCGAACGCAGCTGTGGTCGCCTCGGGAAGCCATTCACCGGTTTCGTTGAAAGCTTTCTCACCTGCAAGAACCTCGACCCACTCGATCTTGCGTTCACCGCCGTATGCCTTCTCGACAGCCGTGTCGAAGACGTTCTTGGCAGCAGCCCAGATGTCGGGACCGATGCCATCACCCTCGATGAAGGGGATGATCGGGTTGTCAGGTACGGCGATCGATGTATCTGTCTTGGTAATCGCTTCAGCCATCGGCTTCTCCATTCGATTCTGTGTTCTGCGTTCTGTGTTCTGCGTTCTGTGTTCTCTGCTCTGTGCTATCGCTGCGCCTTGGCGAGTCCGATGGTGTTCGTGAGCAGCGATGCCCGCGTCATCGGTCCAACACCGCCGGGTACAGGCGTTATCGCGCCCGCCACTTCAACGGCCTCGTCGAACACCACATCACCACGGAGCCCATCGTCGGTGCGGGTCGTACCGACGTCGATGACGACAGCCCCTGGCTTGATGAATGAGGCGTCGACCATGCCGGGCCGACCGATCGCGGTGATGAGGATATCGGCGCTGGCACACACAGTCGCAAGCGCCGGGGTACGCGAGTGTGCCTGGATCACCGTCGCATCAACGCCCTTGGCGCCAAGGAGCAAGCCCATCGGCTTGCCGACGAGAAAACTACGGCCGACGATGACGGCGGTCTTCCCGGCTGTCTCGATCCCATAGTGGTCGAGGATCGTCATGACGCCCGACGGTGTGGCCGGCAGCGGCCCCGGCCTGCCGAGCACGACCCTGCCCAGGTTGAACGGATGCAGGCCGTCGGCGTCCTTTGTGGGGAGAACTCGTTCTACGGCCGCTTCACCGTCGAGGCCGTCGGGCAACGGAAGCTGGACGATCATCCCCGTGACGTCATCCCTGGCATTGAGTTCGTCAACAGCTGCGAACACGTCCGCCTGGGTTGCGTCGTCTGGCAACTGGACATCGAACGAGTTCATGCCGACCGCTTCGGCGTCCTTGTGCTTGTAGCTCACGTAGACGTGGGATGCCGGATCATCGCCAACGAGCAATGTGGCAAGACCGACCTCGATCCCGTCAGCCTTGAGGGCTTCAATATCGGTTGCGACCTGCGCCTTGACGGCTTTCGCTACCGCGGTTCCCGAGAGTATCTGTGCGCTCAATGTCTGAAATGCCTTTCACCTGTGAACAGCAATGCCATGGCATGCTCGTCTGCTGATTCGATTACTTCCTGATCTCGCATCGACCCGCCGGGCTCAACGATCGCTGTGATCCCTGCCGTCGCCAACGCATCCGGCCCATCTCTGAACGGGAAGAACGCATCCGATGCACACACTGACCCGCGTGCCCTCTCCCCCGCTTTCGCCAGGGCCCGCTCTGCAGCTCCGACCCTCGACTGGTCACCCGTACCGACGCCGACGGCGGCACCGTCCTTGACGAGCACGATGGCGTTGGACTTGGCATGAGCGGCGACCGTCCATGCGATCTCGAGATCGGTGATCTCACCAGCCGAAGGTTCACGGGACTTGCTCTCCCACTCGGATGCATCCGAAACGACCGAGTCGGACTTCTGGACGAGGAACCCGTCATCGATGGACCTGATGTCGAGGTCGTAGTCTGACGGATACGGGGCTGTGAACACGCGGAGGTTCTTCTTCTGGGACAAGACGGCTTTCGCCTCATCCGTGATCGAAGCTGCTATCACGATCTCGACGAAGTTCTTCGAGATAGCACGAGCAGTGTCGCCATCGAGTTCGCCGGCGAGGGCTACAACTCCTCCGAATGCCGCGAGTGGGTCCCCAGCCCAGGCCTTCGTGAAGGCCTCATGCATCGAGGCACCCGTGGCCGCACCGCAGGCGTTCATGTGTTTGATCACCACAGCAGAGCCGGCCGGGAGGTCGGCCACGAGGTTCCACGCTGCGTCGGCATCCGCGTAGTTGTTGAAGGACATATCTTTGCCCTGAATCTGCTGTCCCTTGGCCCACCATCCATCACTGCGACCCATCGAGTAGAGAGCTGCAGGCTGGCCAGGGTTCTCGCCGTATCGCAGTGACGCGTTCGTCTCGAGCGGCAATACAAGCCTTTGCGCACCATCGCGCTCGAACCAGTTGACGATGGCCGCGTCATAGCTGGCTGTGACGAAGTACGCCTCTCTGGCGAGGTCGCGGCGCAGGTCCGCCGTCGTCCCTCCGCGCGCAACTGCCCTGGCGATCTCATCGTATCGGTCGGGCGACACGACCACAGCAACCCAGGCATGGTTCTTTGCAGCGGCGCGGATGAGCGTTGGGCCGCCGATGTCGATGTTCTCGATGACGGTGGCGTCGTCAGCGCCACTCTTGACAGTCTCGGAGAACGGGTACAGATTCGAAACTACGAGTTGGAACGGTTCGATACCGAAGTCCAGCAGTCCCTGCCTGTGGCTCTCCTCTCCGAGGTCGGCGAGTATCCCGCCGTGGATCCGCGGGTGGAGGGTCTTCACCCGTCCGTCGAACATCTCGGGTGCGCCAGTGACGTCCTCGACGTGCGTGACGGGGATGCCGGCCTGCTCGAAATGCGCCGCAGTGCCACCGGATGAAACGATCTCCACACCGAGGCTCACGAGCGCTTCAGCGAAGGGCGTGAGCCCGCGCTTGTCAGATACAGAGATCAAGGCCCTGCCCACGGCGATCTGCGTCATCGTGTACCTCCCATACCCGCACGTGCCTGCCACCGAACACGTTCACCTTCGACAGCCAGTTCTCCTCGAGCGAACGCCGCCACGACCTCAGGGAACAGTTCGTGCTCTACTTCCTGGATCCTCTCGTGCAGCGTGTCTGCATCGTCGCCATCGTGGACGCGAACGGGGCGCTGGGCGATGATCGGGCCATGATCGACCTGCTCATCGACGAAGTGCACCGTCACACCTGTGTACGTCACACCGAACTCGAGGGCCTGTTCAACGGCGTGGACACCGGGGAACGACGGCAACAACGCAGGATGGACATTGATGATCGCGTCGGGGAACCGCGACATGGCAGAGGCTGTGAGGATTCGCATGAACCCTGCAAGAACCAGTCCGTTCACTCCGTAGGTTTGTGCCGCGTCACATACGGCACGGGTGAACTCGTCCCTGGAATCGAAGGTCGCCCATTCGATGACCTCGGTCGGGATGCCGGCGTCGCGTGCTCGGTCGATGGCGCCAACACCCGACCGATCGGAGATGACGACGGCGATCTGGTACGCCGGATCGCGATGATCGATCAGAGCCTGGAGATTGCTGCCCTCACCTGAGACGAGGACAGCGAGCGAAATGGGAACAGAGGGCATTGGCCACCATTCTAGGACTCCTGGAGCCCGCGCCGTCTGGCGGTCGCCGGTTTCATTTGCTTGTGATCGTTGCGAAACTCTGCTCGATCACGCTCAGAGCCGAACTGTATGACAGTGCGGATTCTCCGATAGCGAAATTGCGCTCGACGATACCATCGACACCCTTCGGGTCCACAACGATCTGGTTCGCCTCTGCAACTGCTTCGCTGCTTATGGCACCGTCGATCTCGACGAAGCAGAAGCCGAGCGGTGCGATATCGCTCGTGTACACGCTGTATCGGTTCACCAGCACAGGCCTCCGGTGGTAGACGGCTTCGACGAGGGCGTTTCCATACCCCTCGTACAGGCTGGGGATGCACACGAGGTCGGCCGCCGCATAGGCGCCGGTGAGGGCGGAGAGTTCTCGACCGGCATCTACGAGCCTGAGGCTCACGCCCAGATCGGTTGCCAGAGCATTGAGCGCCACCCAGTACTCACGGTCGAGGTCGTCAGGGTGCGTGACGACGACCACCGGGTCGCCATCCATCCGTGATGCAAGATCGATCGTCAGCTCTATGCCTTTTCGCGGGATCACGCGCGTTGGTTGGAGCAGCACGGTATCCCAAGGACCGAGCCCGGCTATGCGCCGGAACTCATCGCCGGCATCTCCTGGTGGTGGGCCGGTTTCGAAATCCATCACGTTCGGGAGCACGCGAGACTCGAGGCCGCGCCGCTCGAGGAGGCTCCGTTGGGCCAGGGAATTGATGACAACGTGGGCAACGGAGCCGAGCGCCGGTGGGAAGACCTGCTCGATGAGATCCGGTACCGTGCACTGTGCGAAGCGCACGCGTTCCCACGAGAAATCGTGGTGATGCCCGACCGTGGCTATCTCGGTGTCAGCGACAACCCGGGCGATTGCAACCGCAAGTGGAAGCTGCATCGGTATCGCCCAGGCATTCTCGACGATCAGGCCATCGACTTCGTACTCGTCGATGAACCTGCCGAGGGCGTGCTGGATCTCCCTCGCGGCGTCGTCGACCATCACACGCACAGCGTCCGGGTCACCTCCTCCGAAAGCGTGACGCTCGATGTCGCCGTTGTCTGCGGTCGTGAAGGAAGCAGCGTCACACACTGCAGCCGGTGTGAAACCCGTGCCGATCTCACCGGCGAACCAGGCGATCTCATGGCCGCCGCGGGCAAGAGCTTGCGCAAGCTTGGCAGATTCCAGTGACACGCCGTCGAGGCCGGCGAAGCGAGCGCCGACGAGGCCCAGACGCATCGCTATCCCTTCACGCCTCCGGCGGTGAGCCCCTCGGTGAGGAACTTCTCCGCGACGAAGAACAGGAAGATGACAGGCAACGAGATGATGACGGACCCTGCCATGAGCATGGTCTTCGGCACCTCCTGGTTGTCGAGTTGTGCCACACCGAGCGACAGTGTCCACAGGTCCCGGTTCTCGAGGACGAACAGCAGTGCGTACAGGAACTCGTTCCAAGCGATCATGAACACGTACAGCCCAACGGCTGCGATCGCAGGCATCGCAAGCGGAATCGTGATCTTACGGATGACGCCGAGGCGCGACAGTCCGTCGACCTGGGCGGCTTCCTCGAGGGACTGCGGGATCGACTGGAAGTAGCCGCGCAACATGTAGAGAGCCACCGGCAGCGTGGACGCCAGGTACACGATCATGAGGGCGTACAGGCTGGACCGGATCCCGATGCGGGAGAACATGACGAACAGCGGTATCGAGACGACGACAACAGGGAAGAGATACACCAGGATGATCCCGATGCTGACCGTCTTCTTTCCGAAGAAATTCAGACGAGCGACCGCATATGCCGACAGTATCCCTACTGCAAGCGTCGTAACGACCGTGACGGTGGCGACGATCGAGCTGTTCTTGATGAACACGATGAAACCGAACCCGCCCTCATTGACAGGCCGCAACACCGCTCGATAGGTCTCCAAAGAGACCACTTGCTCGAGCGACGGCCACCATTGTGCAGGCTCACGAAGAAGCTCGGCAATCGGCTTGAACGACAACGCCAGCATGTACACGAGGGGGAACAGGGAGATGACCGTGAAGAACACGATGCTCACCCACTTGAGGACGCCGAACAGTTTCTCTTCGAATTCAGAGCGTGTCATGCTGTGTCCTCAACGTAGAAGAACTTGAAGTAGAGCCCGACGACCACCGCCAGGATGGCCGCCAGGACGAGGCCGAGGGCGGCAGCCGAGCCAACGTCGCCACGCCCGAGCAACCAATCGACGATCTTGACGGTGATGACCTTCGTTCCAGCACCACCACCGGTGAGCAGGAACACGTCATCGAACTTGTTGAATGTCCAGATGAACCTCAAAAGGAAGAGGACCGACAGCACCGGCTTGAGCGCAGGGATCGTGATATACCAGAATCGTTGGCTGATCGTCGCACCATCGACCAGTGCGGCCTCCTCGATCGCTTCAGACTGCGATTGCAGTGCCGCGAGTATGAACAAGAACGCAAACGGGAAGTACCTCCAGCCCTCGAAGATGATCACCGTGATGAGGGCGAGTGGGATCGACAGGCTGAACAGGCCGAAGACACTCATGTCGTACGACCGGGTGCCGAGGAAATCGATGGAATCGACACCGAGTCTCTGGAGCCAGACGTTGGTGATCCCGAAGTTCGGGTTGAGCATCACCTGCCACACGAAGGCGGCCGCGATGACGGGAACCACGTACGGGAACAGCACGAGGCCTCGCACGATGCTTCGGCCGCGGAACGACTTCCGCAGCGCCAGGGCGGCCCACAGGCCGAGCAGGATCGACAGGATCGACCCGAAGATCGTGTAGACGAATGTTGTTCGCAGGACCGGCCAGAACTCCCTGTCGCTGAGCACCCTGTCGAAGTTCTCCAAGGTAGCGTCGAACCCAACGAGCTTGACGTCCTGAACGTTGATCAGCCTCGCTGGCTGGAACGACAGGGCGATGTTCCAAAACAGAGGGAGAACGACGAGCAGGGCTACGACGATGACCGCAGGCAGTATCAGTGTTACACCCAGACGCGACTCCTGCCGCTGGAGACCCGTCTTCTTCGGTTTCTTCACTTTCACATCTGACATCGTCATTGTCATCCCCAGGGCGGGTGCGGGTGGGGTCGTACGAGCGACCCCACCCTACTCCGGTCGCTTAGCCTTCCGCGTCTTCGAGGAACGACTTCTCGTCCTCGGCCGCAGCCTGCATCTCTGCGATCGCATCCTCAGAGGACGTTCCAGAGAGCACCTCATCGATCGCGGTCGGAACGATCAGCGTCGCGTAGATCGCTGTCACCAACTCGCCTTCGCCCTGGGTGAATCCCCAGCGTGCGAAGTTGTCGGAGCCGCTGATCAGATCGTTGATGATGTCTTCTGCATAGAAGTCGGCCAGAGGAGCCTGGCGGTCGACGCCTGTAGAGAGTCCACGCCATGCCTCGATGTACTCCGTCGGGTTCTCTGTCGTGCCTTGACGCATCGGGAACTTGCCTTCCGGTGCGACTGACAGCCACTCGACGTACCCATCGGTCAGCCAGTACTCAACGAACGCCTGGGCAGCTTCGGTGTTGTCTGTGGCGCCGATGCCCATGTACGACACCTGTCCGTACTGCGCAGGAGCTCCACTCGGGCCCGAGAACGATGGCACGAAGGCGCTGTTCTCAGCGAGGAACGAGATGTTGTCTGCGCACTCGGTGCACGTCGGGAGCGCCGCATCACGCAGGCCCGCCATCTCATCCATGATGAACGGCGACCATACGATCATCGCCGCCTGTCCGGCGAAGTACGTCGCACGCGTGGAGACGACGTCCTGGAGTCCAGCCGGGCTGTAGTTCGCAAGCAGGTTCGTATAGAAGTCGAGGGCCTCGACACAGTTCGGTGAGTCGAGCGTGATCGCGCCGGCATCATCGACGAGTTCGCACCCGTTCGCAAGAGCGAAGTGCTCGAACGTCTGCTGCGTGAATACCGCGCTCGGGTCATTCGAAGCCGTTATACCGAACAGGTCGTTCGCCGGATCATTCAAAGCCTCGGCGGCCGCCTGAATGTTCGCAAACGTGTCTGGAGCAGCAAGACCTGCCGCATCGAAGAGATCCTTGCGATAGATCAGCAGCTGTCCCCAACCATCTGCCGGAACGGCCGCAGGGCTCCCATCGACGGTCGCGAGGTTCAGTGCACCCTCTGAGAAGGTGTCTGCACCAAGCTTGTCGATAACTGCAGTTGCTGCTCCCACATCGATCAGGCCAGCCTTCGCCCACCCGACGGTGAAGTCGAGCGGATGGAACACGACATCGGGCAGCGTGCCCGAGGCAGCGTTCGTGAGCATGAGCTGTGGAAGCGCATCCTCATCCGTTGCCGTCAGCTGGACGCTGATGCCGGTTGCAGCCGTGAACCCATCGATGATGGACTGGGTCTTCTCGAGCCTCGCCGGCTGGGTCTCGGTGCTCCAGAACTTGATCGTTATGGCGCCTTCGGCCGGCTGGGCCTCATCAGAAGCTTGGACGGTCGTTGTCTCCGTCGCCGAGTCGGTACTGGATGAGCATGCGGATGCTACGAGAGCGATCGCAAGAATCATCAGTATCGAGAAACGCATTCGCTTCATGAGTTCGTTCTCCTTGTTCTTTGACTCCGCTCCCAGGATTTCTCAAGGGGACGTCGGTCGTCGGGTTGCGTCCCGAAAACCTATTTGCTACAGGTTACACACAATTGTTTCAGGCGTGCAACTCAGTTCTGTGGTATTCTCTGGTCTTATTGACTGCTACTAGATACAAATGGACCTGAATCGTGACACATCCCGACAACGGATATGACCATCGGCTCGCAGAACTCCTCAACGAGGTCTACGGGTCGGAGGCTGGCGGGGAGGTCCACGAACGCTTCGAGGCATTGATCGCACAGCACCGACCAAGGACGCACAATGCCAGCGATCACCTCCATTCAACCGATAGCTGGATCATCTCCTACCCCGATCACATGTCGGGGCACCAGGGGACACCGCTCGAGATCCTCGATGCCTTCGTCCAGCGGAGGCTGAGTCCGTTTGTCACCGGAGTCCACATCCTCCCGTGCTTCCCTTCCAGCTCCGATGAAGGCTTCTCTGTGATGGATTACGTCGAGATCGACGAGCAGTACGGCACGTGGGCCGACATCGAGCACATCGCGAGCCATGGGAACTTGATGCTCGACGCGGTTGTGAATCATGCCTCGACCCAGGGAGACTGGTTCAAGCAATGGCAGGCAGGCATACCCCCATTCGACGGGTTCTTCCGCACCGAGGACCCGAACGCAGACCTCTCGCGTGTCGTGCGCGCCCGCCAGCACCCGCTGCTCACGAAGTTCGAGACGAGTCACGGCGAACGCTGGGTGTGGACGACGTTCTCGCGAGACCAGGCGGATCTCGACTACCGGAATCCCGAGGTCGCCCTTGCGATGACGAACGTAATCCTGACGTATGCGCGCCACGGCGCAACTGCGATCCGACTCGATGCGGTCGGTTTCCTCTGGAAAGAGGCAGGTACGTCATCGATACACCTCGACAACACCCACCGTCTCGTGCAACTGTTGCGTGCAACCCTCGATGCCACCTACCCCAACGTGCTTCTCGTGAGCGAGACCAACGTTCCCCACGCAGAGAACATCTCGTATCTTGGCGATGGGTCGACACCCGAAGCTGACATGGTGTACCAGTTCCCTCTTCCCCCA
>JBDLIR010000010.1:0-16567 GCA_039714815.1 Actinomycetota bacterium
TACCGACCACCGAACCGACCAGGGTCGTGTCCCCGAACGGCAACGCAGGTTTCGCGGCACCCATTCGAACCGCTTCGCCGGCCGCCAGGATGACACAGGCGAACCGCCTTCCGCCTTCCTCTCTCTGGTATCTGCTCTTCATCGCCCAAATCATAATTCTGAGCTGATGGCTGACGGCTGATGGCTCCTAGGCCAGGGCATCCTCCAGGGCTCGTTGCACGTAGACCTCGGCAAGATGCGTCCGGTAGTCAACGGTGCCGTAGAGATCCTCGAGAACAACGACCCCGTCGGTTGCATGCGATGACGCAGCCGCTATGGCATCGGATGATCCGTCAGACCCAACGATCGCTGCAGCGGCCGCAGTCGCCAGGTACGGCTTCGAGCTCACACCGGTGACGGCGATCCTGGCGTCGGCAACGGTTCCGTTGGATGAATCCACCCAGACGGCAACTCCTGCCACTGGATAGTCAGAGTCACCGCCACGCCTGCCGAGTTTCCTGTACACGGACGTGCCGCCCTTCGGGATCCTGATCGCGGTCAAGATCTCATCGGGTTCGAGCGCCGAGGTCAACGTGTCCACGAAGAAATCCTCCGCAGCGATCTCGCGCGTCCCCCTTACGGATGCCGCGGTCATCGTGGCACCGAGTGCGAGCACCGCCGCAGGCTGATCCGCAGCAAGGTCCGCATGGGCCAACGAACCGCAGGTGGTCCCCTGGTTCCGAACCTGGTTGTCCGCGGTTGCCGCAGCCGCCTGTGCCAACGCCGCAGCGTGCGCGTTCACGAGCGGGTCCGCCGCCGTATCCGCATGGCGTACCAGCGCACCGATCTTGATGTGGTCACCGCGGTCGGTGAAGATCGTATCGAGCCCCGGAATCCGTGAGATGTCGATCACGGTCGTCGGCCGGACGAGCCGCATCTTCATCAGCGGTATCAGGCTCATGCCTCCGCTCAGTACCTTTGCGTTGTCAGCGGATGCCAGGGCCTCGAGCGCCTCAGACAGCGACGTCGGGACCACGTAGTCGAAAGTAGATGGGTACATGGTTACTCCCTTGCGTCCTCGATCGCCTGCCACACCCGTTTGGGTCGTAGCGGCATGTCGATGTGTTTGACACCGAGATGGCTGACCGCATCGACAACAGCGTTGACGATCGTCTGTGCTGATCCGATGGTCCCTGCCTCTCCGATCCCCTTCACGCCCAGCGGATTCACATCGGTCGGTGTGACCGTCCGATCCAGCGAGAACATCGGGAGGTTCTCGGCTGCCGGCAGCGGATAGTCCACCATCGACCCTGTCAGGAGATTCCCGAAGTCGTCGTACACGGCCTCCTCGAAGAGCGCCTGTGCGATGCCCTGTGCGATTCCTCCATGAACCTGGCCATCCACGATCATCGGGTTGATGACGTTCCCACAGTCATCCGTCGCCCAGTATTCCAGGATGTCGACATCCCCCGTCTCGGGATCGACCTCGACAAGGGCGAGATGCGACCCGAACGGCCATGTCGCGTTCGGTGGAGAGAACACGACGGAGGACTCGAGTCCTCCCTCCGTGCCCTCGGGGAGCGTGTGGGGCTGGTACGCAGACTCTGCGATCTGCCCCCATCCAACTGCGCGGTCTGGAGACCCGGCGACGTGTGCGCTGCCGTCGGCAAACAGGATGTCCTCCGGCGCTGCCTCGAGGAGATGGCCTGCGATCACCGCAGCCTTCTCCTTGACCCTGTTCGTCGCCTCGTACGTCGCTGTTCCATCGACAGCGATCGACCGGGAACCGAACGTGCCAACACCCATCGGGGAGTCGTGTGAGTCGCCGTGGTGGACCTCGATGCTGTCCATGGGAATACCGAGGCCATCTGAGACGATCTGTGCCCAGGTCGTCTCATGGCCCTGACCACTCGGGCCGGTACCGATCGTGACCGTGCACGTGCCATCTGGCTGAACCCTCACGACGCCGGAGCCATTGAACGCTGCAGGCAGGCCGTATCCGGCCCAGGAGAACCCGAGACCCGCAAGAGCCGACGGGCCGAATCCGCACACCTCGACGTACGTGCTCAGACCGAGGCCGAGCAAGCGCCCCTCCGCCCGTGCGGCATCGCGCTTGGCTTTGAGTTCCTCGTATCCGACCCGCTCCAAGAGAGCGTCCAGGTTCGTCTCGTAGTCCCCCGTGTCCATCGTCAGTCCGATCGCTGTCGTGACGGGGAACTGGTCCGGCTTCCAATAGTTCGCCTTGCGGACGTCAGCAGGATCCATCCCGATCTCTCTGGCGTAGGCATCGATTATGCGCTCGAGGTAGTACGCGGCTTCCGGCCGCCCTGCCCCGCGGTACGCATCGGTTGACGGAGTATTGGTCACGACACAGTGCAGCGCATACGACACCGGGATGTCGTACTGGCCTGGTGCGACGAACAATCCGAGCAGCGGGATCGCGACGGTGAAGTTGTGGGTGTACGCACCCATGTCGCAGATCGCTTCGAGTTCGTATCCGAGGATCTTTCCATCGCCCGTGCCGGTGATCGTTGCTGTCCCGACCCAGCCGCGTCCCTGGATGGATGCGAACCCTGCCTCGCGGCGCGTCTCTGTCCATCGGACAGGCTTACCGAGTTCCCTCGATGCGAAGCAGCACAGGATCTCATCGGGATAGACGTTGAGTTTCATCCCGAACCCTCCACCGACCTCCGGTGCCACAACGCGAACCTTGTTCGAGGAGATCCCGAACACCGTCCCGATCGCGCCAGCAACAGCGTGCGGGATCTGCGTTGACGAGAACAGTTCCACACTGCCGTAGCCACTGTTCCAATCCGCAAGGACCGCTCGTGGCTCGATCGGAGTTGGTATGAGACGCTGGTTCACCATCTCGAGGCTCACCACGACCGTGTCGTCGCGTTCCTTGGCCTCCTGGATGCCTGGCGATGGGTCAGGGAGATCGATGACGCCCTCCCACCATGCGTTCCCCGCCCATGTGAGAAGCGTATTCGAGGCACCATCGTGCACCTGGGCCTTGTCTGCGTGCGCGTCCTTCAGGTCGACGACGGCATCGAGCGGTTCATAGTCGACGAACACGAGGTCGGCCGCGTCCTGGGCGATGTAGCGGTCGTCTGCGACGATCATCGCAACCGCCTCGCCGACATGCTTCACCGCGCCGTCGGCGAGCAGAGGACGAAGCGTGCCGACGGCGACCTGAGCGGGATTCAACCCGAGATCACGCACATCATCGATCGTGTACACGGCGCGGACTCCATCGAGTGCGAGCGCAGACGACGTGTCGATCTCCCCGATCGTCGCGGCAGCAAACGGGCTTCTGACGAAGGCCACCGAGAGCGCGCCGTGACGCTTGATGTCGTCGACATACGTGCCTTTGCCCTGGATGAGGGAGGGGTCTTCCTTCCGTCGGACGATGCCACCCATCACACTTGTGCTGGTCATGATCCCTCCTCAGTCGATGCACCGACCGGTTCTTCGCCGCGCATGGTCGCCGCGGCGTACTGAACCGATCTGACGATGTTGTGGTACCCGGTACAGCGACACAGGTTCCCTTCGATCCCGTGTCTGATCTCGTCTTCCGTAGGATCGTCGTTGTCCTCGATCAGGGCGATGGAGCTCATGATCATCCCAGGCGTGCAGTAGCCGCACTGCAGACCGTGGCACTCCCAGAACCCCTCCTGGACCGGATGCAACTCGTCCCCGTCTGCAACACCCTCGACCGTCTGGACGTCGCGCCCATCGGCCTGAACGGCGAACATCGTGCAGGACTTGACGGTTCTCCCGTCAACGATGACGGTGCATGCCCCGCAGTAACCCGTTTCACACCCGACGTGTGTACCGGTGAGTCCGAGATCGTCGCGCAGATAATGCACGAGCAATGTCCGGGGCTCCACCTCGTCTCGGTGTTCACTTCCATTGACTGAGATGCTGATTTCCAAAGCACGACCTCCCTCTAATCGAGCGCGCCAGCGCGAAACTTCCTCGTCCCAGACCATAGACGGAATGAACGGAGGCTGCAGCGGGGAACACCCTTCTTCCTCTCCCCCGGCCTTTGCGGGGGAGATGTCGAGGAACGAGACAGAGGGGGAAGCCAGATCGTACGACTCAGCTCGCCGCGCAAGCTGAGTGGATCATCATGGCCTCCCCCTCCGACCTCGCTGCGCTCGGCCACCTCCCCCACTCCGTGAGGGAGGAAAAAGAACGGTCAGCTCTGCCTGAACCAGCCTCTGACAGTGGCCCAGAGACTGGCGAAGAACAGGGACAGTCCGTGGACCTCGGGGGCGGTGATCGCCTCAGCTACTTCCGGGCTTGCAGCATCGAGCTTGGCGTGGACGCAATCGGAGAACTCATCGATCAGGCGCTTGGATACCTCGTTGACGAGGCCCGTGCGCCCGAATTGGGCAATGGGACCTGCAAGTTGGACGGCTGCCGCGATCGTCACCGACGTGTGACCTTCGTCTGTTCCTACGAGGTCAACTCCGACATCGACCCTTCCCTGGCTTCCACCCGACCGATCTACTCCCCTGCCCTTGATGGCGATCGTGTTGGCGTCATGGTCGAACTCGACCGTTGCCTTGCCTACGAACGATGCCGAGATGGGACCGAGCTTCACAGACACGGACCCCTCGTATGTGCCGTCTCCGTGGTCCTCTGTCAACTCCGCGCCCGGAAGGCAGCGGGCAAGTTCGGGCACGTCCTGGAACAACGACCACACCGCGTCCACCGGCTGGCTCACGACGAAATGCTCTGTAACGTTCATGTTCTCCCCTAATCGCCGTGAATCGCGGCATCGATACCACTGAGAGACAGCGCAGTCCCTCCACCATATCGGACGAGGATGACCTCACCGGCGATCGCAACTGCGGTCTCAGCGGGGGTCTTCCCCTTCAGGTCGAGGCCGATGGGACCATGGATCGAATCGATCTGATCGTCGGTCCAACCATCAGCCCTGAGGCGTTCTACACGCATGGCGTGTGTTCGTCGCGACCCCATGGCACCGAGGTACTTGATCGGTGTGTCATGAACTGCGTCGAACACGGGGATCTCGAATCTGGAATCGTGGCTCAGCATCACGACGTACATCCGCGAGTCGGGTTCGATGTGGTCGAATACGGACCCCGGCCACGCGACGATGAGTTCGTCCACGTGGGGGAAACGCTCCTGTGTCGCCCACGCTGCACGCGCATCGGCCACGACGACTCTGAATCCGAGTTCCCCGGCGATGACAGACAACGGCTGAGCGATGTGTCCCGCCCCGAAGATGAGCATCGTCGGGCGGGGTGCCATCGTGTCTATGAACACACGCCGTTCCCCGTAGATGAGGGATCTGCTCTGCTCACGATCCATCAATGCGTACGCATCTGTGAGCATCTCGTCGGTCAGCCAGTCACCGCGCTCACCTGCAACGACGCCGTCTGTTCGATCGACTACGACGGTGCTGCCGAGGCCCGGCCCGTCGATGACCGTGACCGTACCGCCGAGTCTCTCCGCCTCTGTGAGATGCGCAATAGCTTTGACCGTAAGATTCACCATGGCGCGATGTACACCTCGATCGTGCCGCCGCACGTCAGCCCCACTTCGAACGCATCGTCGTCTGCGATCCCGTACGTCACAACCCTCGGGGTACCCGTGGTGAGAACGGACGCTGCATGCTCACGCACGTCGTTCTCGACACATCCCCCGCTGACGCTTCCCTCCATCTCGCCTGACGATGAGATGAGCATCTTCGACCCGATGCCCCGTGGAGCGGATCCCTTCACGTTCACAACGGTGGCGACAGCGACATCTTTGCCCTGCGCCTTCCACCGTTCGTAGACGTCGAGTACTTCCTTCATAGCGCCGCCGCGCTCCTTCCCGTTGTGCCTGCGGATTGCAGGAGATCGATCAGGTCAGCAAGGTTACGCGCTGTGCCACCTGCCAACAAGTCGTCGACGTGGGGCAGCGCCGCTGCCATGCCGCGAGCTTCGGGTGCGAACCCCGTGCGGCCGGCGAGCGGGTTCAGCCACACAACCCTGTGCGCTGCGCGTCCCAGCCTCCTCATCTCGACGGCGAGATAGTCGGGGTCCCCCGTGTCCCAACCGTCCGAGATGATCAGCACGATCGGCCCTCCGCCACCGACGCGCCGCGACCACCGGTGGTTATAGGTGCCTATGGCTTCACCGATGCGCGTGCCACCGGACCAATCCGGAACTGCCTTCGTTGCGCTCGTGATCGCCTCCGTGGGATTCCTGACCCGAAGCTGCCTTGTGATGCGGGTGAGCCTCGTGGCGAACACGAACGATTCGACGCCCTGGAACCGGTGCTGGGCGCCATGGATGAAGTGGAGCAACATCTCCGAGTATCGCTCCATCGAACCCGAGATGTCGGCGAGCACGATGAGAGGTCGCTGCTTCCGCCTCCGTTCTGTGAAGGCGAGGGGCATCAAGTCGCCCTGCGGCCCGGTCACCAGCCGCATCGTCCTCCGGAGATCGGGAGTCGGCCCGTTCGTCGAGGGCCTCCACCTGCGCGATCGGACCGAGGTCGGACTCCAGGTCATCGAATCGAGCATCACCGCAACCGCCGCAGCCTCGTCTTCGTCAAGATCAGAGAAGTCCACGTCCATCAAGCGCTCGCTGTGGGAGCCCCCCATGACCTCAAAGGTCTCCTCGGTCTCATCTATCCCGGATGTGTCATCGGTCGCCGTTGCACCGATCCTGGATGGGCCACCGGAACGTCTTGTCTGAGCGATTCTGTCGACCACAGAATCAAGGGAGACAACGAATGCCCCGGAGAAGAACTCGTCGAAGAGTTCATTGAAGCGCTCGACCTGGTTCTGTCGCGTGACGACGACCGCCGTGCACGCAGCCCGGACGTCGCTCATATTGTCCATGCCAACGATCGTGACGGCGTCGATGATGTGTCTCGTCGTCTGTGGGCTGACGGCGAAGCCCTCAGCCCGCAATCTGCGGACGAACACGACGACATTGCGCGCTGCGATCTCGCCGTCAGCCGTCATAGAAGAGTCTCGACGCCGGCGTTACGCACCGTTTGAATGTCCTCTTCGTACTTGACGACCACACCAAGCGTGGCATCGACCGCCTCAGGCGACAGGTGCACCTCGCCGAGGACCTGCAGCGCCTTCGCCCAGTCGACGGTCTCTGCGACACCCGGCGCCTTGAACAGGTCGAGGCTCCGAAGCTTGTGCATGGCCACCGCGAGCTCTCTCGAGAGCGCTTCGGAGGTTTCGGGGGCTTTCTTGTGCAAGATCGCGACCTCACGGTCGACGGTTGGATAGTCGATCCAGTGATAGATACACCGTCTCTTCACGGCATCGTGGATCTCTCTGGTCCTGTTCGATGTGATGACAACGATCGGAGGTGTCTCGGCACGAACGGTGCCAACCTCAGGGATCGTGATCTGGAAGTCAGAGAGCAGCTCGAGAAGATAGGCCTCGAACTCCTCATCGGCCCTGTCGAGTTCGTCGATGAGAAGAACCGTGGGAAGGCCTTCGGATGCTCGGCGGATCGCCTGGAGCAGTGGGCGGGCGATGAGGTACTCCTCACTCATGATGTCATGGACATCGACGTCCTTCCCTGTTGCTTCGAGGAGCCGGATCGCAAGCATCTGGCGTGCGTAGTCCCACTCGTACAACGCATGAGACGCATCAAGCCCTTCGTAGCACTGCAGCCGGATCAGGTCGCCACCCGTGATCGATGCAAGCACCTTGGCGATCTCGGTCTTCCCGACCCCCGGTTCACCCTCAACGAACAGCGGCCTCCCCATCTGGATCGCAAGGTGGATCGCTACGGACAACCCCCGCTCAGGCACGTAGCCGTGCGAGACGAACGCATTCTCAAGGTCGTCGACTGTGGAGGGAATGGACATGGGGAGGAGAGTAGACAGTTCACAGTTCACAGTTCACAGAAGAGGTCACGCAACGAACCCCGGGCTCACAACATCGCCTACGCGCCCGACAGCGCGCAGCTCACAGTCGGAGAACGGAAGACGGGGACTACAGTCCCGCGCTGGCGAAGATCTGCACCGTGAACTCGCCGAGGTTGGCTGCGAGTGGCGGGTACACACCGAGAAGGATCACACCGAAGGCGGTGAGGCCAAGGGCGAACCCGATGGGACCAGGAACAGGCACGTCCTCGAGCATGGCGACGTCGACTCCGTCCGGCACCGGGTCGAAGAACGCCGCCTTGACGACCTTTGCGTAGTACACGAACGCGATGACCGCGTTCAACGCAGCGACGATCGCTATCGAGTAGCCCCACCAGTTCCCCACGCCGATCGTTGCGGTGAACATCGCGAACTTGGCGAACCATCCAGCCAGAGGAGGAATCCCCGCAAGGGACATGAAGAACGCCGCCAGGCCCAGAGCCAGGCCGGGAGCGTACAGGTTGAGGCCGCCCCAATCCTCGAGCTCATACGAACCGAGCCGCGACCCGATCACGATCACGACCGCGAACGCACCCAGGTTCATCACCGCGTAGATGATGAAGTAGGTGACCGTTGCGGCGAACTGGACGGAGAGGTCATCGGCTCCCGACGCAGCGGACGCGCCGAATGGGGCAAGCATGAACCCGGCTTGAGCGATAGACGAGTAGCCAAGGAGCCTGATGACGTTCGTCTGCTTGATCGCGACCAGGTTGCCGATGAACATCGAGGTCGCAGCAACGACCCACAACAACGGTCCCCAGATACTCGCAACCGATGGCAGCGCAAGATAGGCGATCGAAAGAAGCCCGACGAAACCCGCACCCTTCGAGCCGACCGACAACCACGCCGTCACCGGGGGAGGTGCGCCCTGATAGGTATCAGGCGTCCAGAAGTGGAACGGGACAGCCGAGACCTTGAACCCGAACCCGACCAGGACGAAGATCACACCGAGCACGAACAGAGGAACTTCTTCGAGGCTCGATGCCGCAGCGGCGATGCCGTCGAACTGCTGGGAACCGGTCAGGCCGTACAGCAGGGAGACTCCGAACAAGGTGAGCGCCAGCGCAAGGACGCCCGTGATGAAGAACTTGAGTGCAGCCTCGTTCGACTTCGAGTCGCCCTTGCGCCAACCTGAGAGCAAGAACGCAGGTCCCGTGACGAGTTCGAGGGCGACGATCATCGTGATGAAGTCCCGAGACGATGCCATCACAACGGCGCCCAACGTCGACGCGACGAGCAGGAAGTAGTACTCCCCCTCGTAGTACCGGTCGGACCCGAGATAGCCGACGGACATCAGCAGAACCACGAACGCAGCGAAGATGAACACGGCCTTGAGGACGAGCGAGTATCCGTCGACGACATACGACCCGTCGAACAGGATCCGTTCTGCACCTGTTGAGGTGCAGACGTCGAGGCTGTCGCAGAACGCCAGCGTCGCTACAGGAACAAGTGCCGCGAACATGCCGACCATGGCAGTGACCGCAACGAGTTGCTTCTTGCGCGTGACGAGGTCAACCACGAGGGTGACCAGCACCGTGATGGCGAGGATGCCCTCTGGAAGCAACGCGTGGTAGTCGAGGTCGAACACGTCAGCCTCCGAAGGCCTTCTCGATGAGTCCGATCACAGCATCGTTCGTTGCACCGAAAACCAGCTTCGGGAAGATGCCGACAACGATCGTCAAGACCACGAGCGGCGCCCACGCCAGCCATTCGGCACGGTCGACGTCCTCGAACGAGTGGCCGGCCCATTCCTCGGCCGGTTCGCCAAAGTTGACGTTACGCAGCATGTACAACATGTAGCCAGCCGTCAGCACGGTACCGATCGCCCCGATCACCATGAAGACACGGAACAGTGACGTCTGGCCGATCGCCTCTGCAGGGTCGAACGACGCAAGCAGCGCCATGAACTCCCCCCAGAACCCAGCGAGCGCCGGCAGTCCGAGCGATGCCATCGCCGCGAAGCCGAGGAGCACACCCATCTTCGGCATCAAGATCATGTTGCCGCCAAGGCGACCCATGTCCCTCGTGTGATAGCGGTGGGCCATCGAGCCTGCAATGAAGAACAACAGGCCGGTGATGAGGCCGTGCGCAACCATGCCGATCACAGCTGCGTTGATGCCGACATCCGTCATCGTGGCGATGCCGAGCATGACGAACCCCATGTGGCCGACAGACGAGTACGCGATGAGCCGTTTCACATCGGTCTGAGCCAAACAGGCAAGCGAACCGTAGATGATGCCGATCACCGCAAGGACACCGATGAAGGGCGCCCATCGCAGTGCCTCCTGTGGGAGGATCGGGATGGCGATACGGATGAAGGCGTAGGTACCGAGCTTCAGCAAGATCGCGGCCAGGATGACCGAGCCGATCGTCGGTGCAGCGGTGTGGGCGTCCGGCAGCCACGTGTGCAGCGGCCACATCGGGACCTTGACCGCAAACCCGAGGAACAGGCCGATGAACACGAGTGTCGCGAACGTTCCTGTGAACGCGCCGGCCGCACCGAGGTCCGACAGTTCGATCATCGAGAAGCTCCGGTAGCCGAGCATCTCTTCGGATTTGAAGTAGATGGCGATGAAGCTCAAGAGCATGAACGCCGACCCGAACAGCGTGAAGACGAAGAACTTCAGCGACGCGTACAGGCGCATCTCCATCTTCCATCCGAACAGCGGCACTTCCTTGATCCCTGTGTCACCCCAGATGCCGATCATGAAGTACATCGGCAGCAGCACGACCTCGAAGAACACGAAGAACAGCACGAGGTCGAGTGCAACGAACGTCCCTGTCATCCCTGTGGCAAGGATGAGTACAAACGCCAGAAGGAGCTTGGGATTGTGTGGTTCCGGCCAGTGGTTCCACGAGTAGATGATCACCAGCACGGTGATGAGCGCGGCAAGCACCACCATCGGGAGGGAGATCCCATCTACTGCTATGTGGAAGTGTGCGTTGATCGCACTGATCCACGTCGTATCGATGGACGTACCGAACTGATACGTGCCAGCGGCCGAATAGTCGAATTGCACTGCCAGTACGACCGACAGTGCAAGCGTGACGAGGGCGAACGTGAGGGCAACCCATTTCAGGGCTGCCTCCTTCGCCTTCGGCATCGCGAGGACCACTGCCGCGCCGATGACAGGCAAGAAGACGATGAGGCTCAGGCCCCAGCCGTTCTCAAACCAATTCATCTTGTAGCTCCTCCTAGAAAATCACGAACAGACCGACGATCACGAGGACGCCGATAAAGCTGAAAGCCGCGTACTGCTGGACCCGACCGGTGAAGGTCTTCCTCAGCACACTTCCGGACGCCCCGGTTGCTGCACCGGTTGCATTGAACACACCGTCGACAACGTTCTCGTCGGTGACCTTGACCGCCCGTGCGAAGACGACCGAAACCGCCCCGATCGCATTGACGATCCCATCGACGACATGCATATCGACCCACAGAACGATGCGAGCGAGCGGACCCATCGTGGGCCGCACGATCACGTTCATGTTGAAGTCGTCGATGAAATAGAGATGTTCCCACAGCGGCCACAGGACGGGGATCCGCAGGCGGTCACGCGCGAGTTGCGTGTCGGCATCCTTGCCGTAGATGAGCAAGCCGATGACAACAGCCGTGATGACCACCGCTGAAGTCAGGAACACGAGCGACCAATCGAACCCCTCGGCGTGGTGATCGCCAAGACCGGTGAGCGGCACACGGGTGGCAAGCCACGTCGTGAACCCTGTGTACACACCAGGGAAGTTCATGAATCCCACGGTCGCGGCAAAGAACGCCAGACCGACGAGTGGGTACGCCATCACGTTGGATGACTCATGGGGATGCGCGTGGCCCTTGTAGTCGCCAAAGAAGGTCAGGGCGACGAGGCGCATCATGTAGAACGCGGTGACGAAGGCACCGGCGATGCCGAGGATGAGGATGAAGTTCGCAACGTCCTGGCCGTGTTCGCCTGAGTACTTGACCGAAGCGAGGATCTCATCTTTGGAGAAGAACCCTGCGAACGGGAAGATCCCGATCAGAGCCAGGGTGCCGACGATGAACGTCCAGAACGTGATCGGCATCTTCTTGCGGAGCCCGCCCATGTCTGACATGTTGTTGGAGTGCACCGCGTGGATAACCGAACCTGCACCGAGGAAGAGCAACGACTTGAAGAACGCGTGGGTGAAGAGGTGGAACAAGCCGGCCGTGTATGCACCTGCGCCCATCGCAGCGACCATGTAACCGAGCTGGCTGACCGTCGAGTACGCCAGCACCTTCTTGATGTCGTCCTGGACGATCGCGATGAACCCTGTGAGGAACAGCGTCAGGCCACCGATCACGATGATGATGTTCATCACATCGCCCGCAAACAGCCCTGACACGTCGATATAGAAGGGGAACAGCCGTCCAAGCAGGTACACGCCTGCGGTCACCATCGTTGCGGCGTGCATGAGCGCCGAGACCGGTGTCGGGCCGGCCATGGCGTCCGGTAACCAGACGTGGAGGGGGAACTGGGCAGACTTGCCCATGGCACCGATGAAGATGAGGAGCCCTGCCCAGAAGGCGTACTGGCTGAGCATCCCGTGTTCGCCCTCCACCACGACGGCGATCACGTCGTTGAAGCGGAACGACTGCACCGACACGGCCATGATGATGACACCAAGGAACAACCCGGCGTCTGCGACCTTGTTGACCATGAACGCCTTGTTCCCGGCGTCGACGTTCTCGAAGTCCTCCCAGTAGTGGGCGATGAGCAGGTACGAAGCCACACCGACGAGTTCCCAGCCGACGATCAGCTGGATGAGGTTCGGCGCCGCGACGAGGACGAGCATCCCTCCGGCGAACAGGGAGAACGATGCGAAGAACCATGTGTAGCGGACGTCGCCTTCCATGTAGCCCTTTGCGTACGTGAACACGAGGAAACCGACGACGCCCACGAGGAAGTACATCATGATCGACAGGCCGTCGACCATCCAACCCCATTCGATCGACATGCTGCCGATCTGGGCGATCTGCACCTGGCCTTCGTACGTGATGCCCTGCGTAGCGTTCAAGACGAACAGGACCGTGCCGTACAGTGCGACGAATCCGAGTGAGAGCTCGGCCATGAGCCATCCCTTGAACGGCGACTTCTGGCCGAACAGAGCGATCAGGAATGCGGTGACCATCGGGACGACGACGATGAGCCATGCCCACTCGACGAGCGGACCGTCCACGATGCCTGGCACGAGCGCATGGCCGGCCTCTTCGGCGTGGCCGCCCTCCTCAGTCGCGAGGATGATCTGGGGAAGGATCGCTGCAAGGACGTTCATGCGCTACCCCTTCATCTCGTTGAGTTGATCAACGTCAGCGGACTGACGGTTGCGATAGATCATCAAGATGATCGCGATGCCGATTCCCACTTCGGCCGCGGCGAGAGCGATCACGAACAGAGACAGCATCTGGCCAGCGTGGAGCTGATCGGCGAGGTACGTGTCGAAGGAAACAAGGTTCAGGTTCACTGCCGCAAGCATCAGCTCGACCGACGCAAGAACCAACACCGCGTTCTTCCTGGTGATGACACCGTAGAGACCCATCGAAAAGAGGGCGGCTGCAACGAGTACGAACTGGGTGATCGTCACAGCTGACCTCCGGAGTCATCACGGCGGGCGAGAGCGATCCCACCGATCAGAGCAGCGAGAAGCACGAAGGAAACCACCTCGAACGGGATGACCCATCGGCTGAACAGCTGATTCGCCAGATCTTCGGTCGCTGTCGGTTCGAACGGCTCGATCATGGTGTTGCTGAACGTGTCGATGACTGCATAGGAGATCACACCGAAGAGCACGACGGAGAGCAGCGCAACAGGGGCAAGGACGCTCGGTGGATGGCTCAGCTCAGATTCAACGCCAAGCGGCGCCCTCGTGATCATGATCCCGATGAGGAACAGGATGATCACCGCTCCGATGTACACGAGAACGACGGTCCAGCCCACAAACGGCGCACCGAGCATCATAAGCAGCGCAGCACTCCCGCCGAGCGAGACGACGAGGTACAGCACAGCACGCACGATGTTCTTGCTCGAAACAGTGCGCCACCCTGCGAAGAGCGTCGGCATCGCGATGATCAGGAACGCCCAGTTCGCGGTCTCGGAGAACCAGTCGGCAAGAGAGACGGTCATCAGGACTCCAGTCCCGGCGCGTCGGGGACCGTGGCGAGCCACTCGGTCAGCTTCTCTTTGTTGTGGAGGAGGTCGACGAGGGAGTACTCGCTGTACTCGTACTCCGGGCTCCAGTACAGCGCATCGAACGGGCACACCTCGACGCAGATACCGCAGTACATGCAGAGGCCGTAATCGATGTCGAACCGGTCGAGCGTCGACTTCGTTCGTGCACGCCCACCGGGCTTCGCTGGAGCCTTCTCCTCCTTGTGTCCTTCTATGTAGATGCACCAATCCGGGCACTCCCTGGCACACAGCATGCAGACCGTGCAGTTGTCGACGTCGAGGGAGATGACGCCACGGGCACGAGGCACCGGGATCTCCTTGACATCGGGGTACATCGTGACCGGTGCGTGCTTGACCATCGTCTTGAGCGTCAGGCCCATGCCTTTCACAAGACCGAAGAAGGGGAACTTGGGGCCAGATTCCATCACAGCACGACCTTCAGAATCGAGACGACGAAGATGTTCGCCAGGGCCAGCGGGATCAGCCATGTCCAGGCAAGCGACTGCAGCTGGTCCTCTCGTACACGGGGCCAGGTCCAGCGTATCCAGATGATGAGGAACGCAAGGATCGCGATCTTACCCAACAAGATGCCGGGTCCCAGGATGTTGGCCATGTCTCCCGTGACACCAGGGAAGCCGTAGCCACCGAGGAAGATCGTGGCGGCGATCGCAGACAGGCCGATGAGCGACGCGTACTCGCCGAGGAAGAACATGGTGAACCGAATGCCCGAGTACTCGGTGAGGTACCCCATGGTGAGCTCCGACTCTGCGATCGGCATGTCGAACGGGATCCGCGACAGTTCGGCAACGGCGGCGATCATGAAGATCAGGAACCCGATGATCTGACCCCGGAAGATGAACGGCAGGGACACATCGAACGACCCCACCGTGAACCACACCTCGTTCTGGGCCTCGACGATACCGGTGAGAGACATCGTCCCTGCTTGCACGACGACGGCGATCACCGCAAGTACGAGAGGAAGCTCGTAGGCGATCAGCTGCGCCGCTGCACGCAGACCACCGATAAGGGAGTACTTGTTGGCCGATGACCACCCCGCCATCAGCACGCCGAGAACCGAAAGCGAGGAGATCGCGAGCACGTAGTACACGCCGAGGTCGAGGTCGACGGCGACGAAGTCCGGGCTGAGCGGGATCACGACGAACACGGCGAGCGTTGACATCATCACGACATACGGTGCAAACCCGTACACCGTGCGATCGGCCTTGTCCGGTGCGAGGTCTTCCTTCTGCAGGAACTTCGCCGCGTCAGCAAGCGGTGCGGCCCAACCGTATCGCCCGCCTGCGTAATAGGGGCCGATGCGTCCCTGCATGTGCGATCCCGCTTTGAGCTCGGCGTAGATGACGACGAGCGCGGATGTCAGCACCAGCACCAGGGCGACGACAACCTGAATGACGAGAAGCAGCCAGAAGTTCATCTATCGACATCCCCGAGAACGAAGTCGAGAGAGCCCAAAATGGCGACGAGGTCGGGTACCAGCTGGCCGGGGAGAATCCACGGCAGGATCGTGAGGTTCGAGAACGATGTCGAGCGGATCTTGAGCCTGTAGGGCATCTTGCCGCCCTCGGACACGAGGTAGTAGCCGAACTCGCCTTTCGGGTTCTCGGCCCTCGTGTACACCTGGCCTTTCGGCGCCTTCAAGACACGCGGGACCTTCGCCTGAAGCGGACCAGACGGGATCATGTCTATGGCCTGACGGACGATCTTGACCGATTCACGGATCTCGTCCTGGCGAACGACGTACCTTGCGAAGCAGTCGCCGGTGTCTCTCGTGACGACGTTGAAGTCGAGCTTGTCGTACGTGAGGTACGGATCGTCTCTCCTCAGGTCGTAGTCGACACCCGACGCCCTCAGGTTCGGGCCCGACAGGCCGTACTCGAGCGCCTTGTCACCAGGGATGACGCCGACCCCCATCGTCCGCATCTTGATCATCTCGTTCCCCGTAACGAGCGTGTCGAGGTCGTCGCAGATCTTGTCCATGCGATCCATCGCCTCTGCCGTGCGCTTGAAGAAGCCTGCGGGAAGATCCATCGACTGCTTCTTGGTCGTCGATCCGCCCCCATAGTTCGGCTTGACGCCGCCTACACGGTTGAAGTTCGGGTGGAAACGACCGCCTGTGACATCCTCGATGAGTTCGAGGATGAACTCACGCTCACGCAACGTGTGCATGAGCGGGGTTGTCGCGCCGAGTTCCAGCGGGTACGACGACATGAACACGAGGTGGGACGAGATACGTGCGAGCTCTGAGAGGATGAGCCGGATCCACTGGGCGCGCTCTGGTGCCTCTATGCCGAGCAACTTCTCGACACCGAGGATGAACGGCACCTCGTTTGCGAACCCTGATACCCAGTCGATGCGGTTCACGAGCGCCGTGATCTGTGCGTACGTACGGACCTCGGACAGCTTCTCGTATCCGCGATGCATGTAGCCGATGACCGGTTCCACATCCCTGATGCGTTCACCATCGAGGT
>JBDLIR010000011.1:0-15558 GCA_039714815.1 Actinomycetota bacterium
TGCGAGCTGAGTGGTACGACTTGGTTTCCCCCTCTGTCTCGTTCCTCGACATCTCCCCCGTCCAAAGAGCCGGGGGAGAGAAGCGGAGAGCGGAGAGCGGGAACGTTGATTTACGACTTACGACGTCTCCAGATACCGCGACACGTGTCCTGCCGCGGACTTGCCTGATGCAACGGCGGCCGTCATCCCCCCGCCGCCGATCCATGCGCCGGCGAGGAACAGGTTGGGCACCGGGGTCGAAGGCCTGGCACGGTTCATCATGTTCGCCACGGTCTGTTCCCGGCCATAGATCGACCCGTGCGGTTGCATCACGTACCGGGCGTTCGTGAGCGGGGTTCCGATGAGCATGACCTCGATGGACTCTTTGAGGTGAGGGATCCTGCGTGCCGCACGATCGACCAGAATCGCGGCGACCTTCTCCTTCGCATCGACATACCGCTGGTTCTCCTGGTAGCCGTCGAGGTCGCCACCGGTTCCCCACACGTCGTCGTGGTCCCATGGCGCGAGAACCGTGAGAACGATCACTGACTTTCCGTCCGGGGCACATCCCGGGTCGATCACCGAGTAGTTCGAGATGATCATCCCGGCATTGGCGAAGTCCCCTGCGACAATGGCCTCGTACTCAGCCTCGATGTCGTACCCGGCCATCTCGAAGAACTCGTGATGGTCCCAGCCCTCAGCTGCAAGATCGCGGGCTACGCCGAGGTGCACCGTGAATGTGGCGAGCGCGGGCACGTCGCTCTCGATCTTCTCTAGCCAATCGCTGTCGAGAACGCCGTCGGGGAGAAGGGCCGCGGTCGAGACCGGGCTTGCGTTGGAGACGACTGCTCTCGCCTCTACAACAAGACCCTTGTGCGTTGTCACAGTGACCGACTCTGGCCCATCGGGCACGATCGCCGTGACCGTGTTGCGCAGGAAGACAGCGCCGCCCGCACGTTCGATCTCGTCTGCGATGGCGAACGTCATCGCTCCAGACCCGCCCGTGGGGTACCAGGCACCAGCGGAGAAGTACGACAGCAAGGTGAGGGCGAACTGCCCTGCGGACAGCCTCGAAGGGGGAAGACCGAGATATCCCCACAGTGTTGTGACAACGGCCTTCGCTTCATCCGAGGCTAGGTACTGGCCGACGAACGTCTCCCAGTTGCTCGCAAAGGCAACTGCCATGTCCGGATATCGTTCGAGCATCTGCATCTGGTTCACCTTGACGCCGGATCTGCGATCGACAGTGAACCTCCCGACATCGTGGCCTACGCGCTTGATCGCATCGAAGAGCCCTGTCAATCCACCGCGCTCGTCAGGGAACACCCCGGCCACGACGCTGATGTACTCGTAGATGTTCGTTGACACGTCCAGGTCGAAGTCAGGGAACGAGACGGTGTAGAACGGCTCGAGTTCGTTGAACTCGACCTTGTCGAATATCCCCAGAGTCTCGAACATCGGCTTGGCCCAGCCCCCGGGTCCGAGTCCATCGAGTGCGTGGAGTGCCACCTCGAACCGATAGCCGGAGGCTCTGAAGTAGTGCGCGTAACCACCGGGCTTGGAGTGATGCTCGATGACGACGACCTCGTGGCCCTTCTCCTGGAGATGGCGTGCTGCCGACAGCCCACCAAGCCCTCCACCGACGATGACGACATCGGTCTCAACGGTCCTGATCATGGCTCCGAAACTGCGTCGTCCAGGAAATCGTCGGACCACGGGTCGGCATCGATCAACTTCCGCCAGACGTACACACCGACATCGCGAATCGATGCGATGATGGGTACCGCCAGCAGCGAGCCGAGAAGGCCTCCGACCTGAAACCCGATCAACAGCCCGATCAATACAACTGCAGGTCGCAGCCGGACCGCCGTGCCCATCACCTTCGGGGCGATGACATTGGCCTGCACCTGGACGACAACGAGGTAGATGCCGATGACGATGAGGGCGAACCAGTAGTTCTCGAGATCTGGCCAGCGCGTGGAACCCGATAACAGGGCAGCGAGGACACCCGGTATCGCGGCAAGGATCGGGCCGAACGTGGGGATCATATTGAGCACGACCATGATCGCACCCATCAGGAAAGCACCTGGAAGACCGACGGCCCACAGCACGAGGAACACGAGAAAGCCGGTTATCAGCGAGTTCACCAGTTGGCCGTACAGATAGCCCCGCCAGACCCGCTTGATCTCGGCCAGGAGCCGCAACCCGTCACGTTCGTAGCCTGGCGGGATATTGGCGATCGTTGCGTCGTGCATCCGCGTGCTGTCCGCGTTGATGTACATCGCGACAAGGACCGTCACGATCCCGGAGGTGATCACGGCCGTGGCGATACCGACGACCGTCCGGACGCCGCTCAAACCGGCACCGAGATAGCCGAGGATCTTCTCCGCGTCGAGGACGATCCCGGATGAGCCGTCATCCGTCCCAACCGAAGACTGGAGAGAGTCCAGGACAGAGTTCATGTCGATCGTGACGCCTGCCAGGATGAGTTGTCCCTCAACGTTGACACGTTCGAGCAGCGCGACACGCAGACTCTCTACGAGGCCGATGGGGTTGAGTTCGACGATGGATGCAACGATCGAACGAGTCATCAGGAAGCCGAAGCCGACGGTGCCGACGAACACTATGAGGTAGGCGAGCAGCAGCGCGAACCCTCGTGGAATCTTGAGGTGGTCGACCGCGAGGCGGATAAGTGGTGCAACGAGGAACGCTATCAAGCCGGCAAGGGCAGCGATCGCCAACACGTTGCGAATGAGGTAGATGCCGACGATGCCGAGGACGAAGGCCATCGAGATGACCATCAGCTTCGTGTTCGGTGCCCAGCCAGGTGAAGGTGGATAGCCGTTCGCTGCGTCGAGCGGATCGGCCGGCAGTGACTTCTCGGGAGTTTGGTCGGCATCGTCCATGCCCCCACGGTAGAGCATCCCCAACCGCTGGGGAAACCTCGTGGCGGTGAAGGGCGCGAGCGACTACCCCTGCTCCTAGAATTGCACCATGACCGATCCGAAGACCGAGTTGAACCCACCTCCGGGGTACCAACCCCACATCGGCGCTACACGCCAGTACATGCGAGACATCATCCTCGGTGTCAACGATGGGCTTGTTTCAACCTTCTTGCTCGTCTCGGCAGTCGTTGGCGGTGGCCTCGACTCGGTCGATGTACTCCTCACCGGTGTAGCTGGTGCGATCGCAGGCATGATCTCGATGTCGGTTGGCGAGTACATCGCCACCAAGTCGCAAGAGGAGGTATTCGAGGCCGAGTTGGCTCTCGAGAAGGAACACCTCACCCATCATCGGCAGCACGAAAAGGATCAACTCCACGAGATGCTCGCGGACGTTGGCCTCAAGGGTGACGATCTCGACCACGTGGTGGAGATCATCGACGCCAACGACGAAGCGATGCTCGGGATGCATGCCGCACTCGAGTTCGGGATCGTCGACGGCGAGCGCCGTAGTCCTGTTGCTGCAGCGATCTTCTCGGGGTTGCTCTTCCTCTCGGGCGCAGTTCCTTCGGTGATCCCCTTCGCCTTCATCTCCGATACAGAGACAGCTCTACTGCTCGCCGGCGTCCTCGCTGGAATCGGGTTGGTCGCCGTTGGGGCGGTCAAGACGATGCACACCGGAAAGAGTCCTGTACTTTCTGCAATGGAGAACCTCAGCTTCGGCCTCGTCGGAGGCCTTCTCGCCTATCTCGTCGGAAGGGCCTTCGACGTCCTCATCGCAGGCTGAACACCCGGAATAGGCATGTCGTCGAGACCGATCAGCTCTGTGTGACGCTCCCCTCATCGTCGGTGCCTGGTTTGTTGTAGGCTGCGCGACGACAAAGGGGGACCTTCATCAAGGGATCGATAATTCGCCCGCCCAGGCTGCGGACCGCAGCGACCGAGGGGGACCACCGCTCGGCTACCTGGCTCGAGCTTTTCTATGATCTCGTCTTCGTGGTTGCTGTTGCAGCACTCGGCCACAGACTCCTCATCAACCACACCTGGTCGGGTGCCGCGGCGTTCGTCGGTCTCTTCGTGCCACTGTGGTGGTCGTGGGCCAGTTTCACGTTCTACGCCGACCGCTACGACACCGATGACCTCGGACAGCGTCTTCTGGCGGTCGCCCAGATGGTCGCGATCGCGCTCATGGCCGCCTCGATATCGGGTGACGAGTCCGATTCGTCAATTGCATTCGCGGCGTCTTTCATCCTCGCCAGGGCCGTGCTCCTCGGCATGTACGTGCGTGCATACCGGCACATCCCGCAATCGCGCGGACTCGTCGCCGGGTATCTCCGTGGCTTCACCCTCGGGGGTGTCCCGTGGGTGATCTCTCTCTGGGTGCCCGAACCGTGGCGCTTCGTGCTGTGGGGCATTGGCCTTGCCATCGACCTCGCTACACCGTTCGTATTGAGGAAGGTCCAGGCGAAGGTGCCCCTATCTGTTTCCCATCTTCCGGAGCGTTTCGGCCTGTTCACGATCCTGGTGCTCGGCGAGTCGATCGCTGCCGTCGTAGCCGGCGTCAGCGGAATCGCCTGGGAACGTGATGCAACGCTCGGTCTCGTGATCGGTGTCATCACGGCGACCGGGTTGTGGTGGCTCTACTTCGACAACCTCGAGGGTTCCGTGGTGCGCAGACGTGCCGAACAGCGGACCGCGTGGAAACCGACGGTGTGGATCTACGGCCACCTTCCGCTCGCGATCGGCCTCATCGCCTCGGGAATCGGACTCGAGTTCCTCGTTGCACAAGAAGGTGAGCACCTTCGCTGGGTCGCGATCACCGGCGTGATCGTGGCGTTCGTCTCCATGGCAATCATCCAGTTCGCCACTGAGCGCCAGGATCAACGCCAGAACGGCATGCAGGCCTCTGTCCGGCTCGCCGCTGCACTCGTCGTTCTCGTTATCGGATTCCTCAGCGGGGAATGGGCTACCAACACGATCCTGATGATGCTCGCACTCACATGCGCTGTCCAGATCACCATCGACCTTGTGATATCTCACCGTGCGAGAATCCCTGCGACGTGAGCTACCCCTGACCCTGGATGTCCGGCTCCTCCGCTGACGGCTGACGGCTGACGGCTGCCTGCTTGGTCAGCCCTGGCCGCGATGATCGTCGGCATCGGGATTCTGTCTTAGCGAACTCCTTTGAGTCCGATCGAAGACGTGCGCTTTCTGACGGTGAGGGTTCGGCCTTCTTTGGTGGTTAGCCCCTCAGAAGTCCAGACCCTTCCGCGCGACGATGCCCGCATCGAAGGCATGCTTGACCTTGCGCATCTCGGTCACGGTGTCGGCAATATCGACCAGGCGTTGATCGGCATCGCGGCCCGTGACGATCACGTTGACGTGTGCGGGGCGGTTCTCGAGAACTTCGACGACAGAGCCACCGTCTATCCATCCGAACGTCACGGGATAGGTGGCCTCGTCCAGGATGACAAGGGTGTAGTCGCCTGAGGCGATCGCTTCGGAAGCGCGTAGCCATGCATCTCGAGCGGCCTCGATCGTCGCCTCCATGTCGTCAGACTCCCAGGTGAACCCGTCACCGCCTGTGATCCAGGTGACGCCCAACTGCTCCGCCATCTTCTTCTCACCCGTCTGCCACTTGTCTGACTTGATGAACTGGACGACGATGACACTCCATCCGCGTGCCACTGCACGCAACATCACTCCGAAAGCCGCACTCGACTTCCCTTTGCCATCGCCTGTGTTGACGATCAACATCCCCTTCTTGGATTCCGTGCTCACTGGTGTGACTCCTCGCTCCTGAGAGAGACTATTACCGGGTCGCCATCGACCTCAAGCACACGTATCGAGGGGTCGAAGACATCCTGGAGGACCGCTTCGGTGAGCACATCAGCCGGTGAGCCATGGCTTCTGAGCCGGCCCTGCTCCATGATGGCGACACGGTCGCAGAACTGTGCCGCCGCGGTGAGATCGTGTATCGCTGAGACGACTGTCATGTCATGGGAGACCCGCAACGCGTTGATTATCTCCAGGACCTCATGCTGGGCAGAGACGTCGAGGGATGCGGTTGCCTCGTCGAGGACCAGTATCCGGGCGTGCTGGGCGATGACCCTCGCAAGAGAGAGCCGCTGGGTCTCTCCGCCCGAAAGTGTTGCAACGTCCCTGCCGGCGAACGACTCGAGGCGGAGCGTTGACAGGGCATCCCACACAAGAGCGATGTCCTCGGCTGATTCCGATGCCAGGGTCCCTAGATACGGCGTCCTCCCGAGAAGCACATAGTCGAACACGGCCATGCCGTCGGGATACACGGGACGTTGCGAGACATATGCCACCATTGTCGCTCGCTCCCTGTCGCTCATCGCTGTTGTCGAGCGTCCGTCGACCACTACTGACCCTGTGAAATCCACAGCGGCTACGACCGTGCGAAGCAGGCTCGACTTCCCGGCACCGTTCGGACCGACGATCGCAAGCCACTCACCCGCGGTGGCTCCAAGGGACACGTCCGATACGACGGGTCCCGACCCGTAGTCGACCGAAACCTCATCGAATCGCACCGTGCTCATGAGACGACCGCCTTGCTCGTGCGCAGGACGATGGCGAAGAACGGTGCCCCGAAGAAGGCGGTGACGACGCCTATCGGGATCTCAGCGGGGGCCACGGCAGTGCGGGCGATGATGTCGGCGAGGACGAGGAACACCCCTCCGAGGAAGATCGACAGAGGAACGATGACCCGGTACGACCCAGAGGTGAGGAGCCGGACCGTGTGCGGAACGATGATCCCCACGAACCCGATGAGGCCGCTCACCGCAACGACGGCGGCGGTGCCCAGTGTTGCGAAGATGACGATCACGAGTCGGATGCGGCCCGGTCGCACACCCAGCGTGCTTGCGTCGGTGTCACCTACCGAGAGCACATCGAGGAGCCTGCGGCCTCCGAACACGACAGCGAGTGCCACCGCGACGTACGGGGCGACGAGCCGTACCTCTCCCCACCCGGCCGTGTTCAAGCTCCCGAGTATCCAGCCGTACACCTCCTGGAGCGTCTCAGATTCCCGCTGCTGGACGAAGGTTTGGAGTGCGGTGAGGAACGCCGCGACAGCAACACCGGCCAGTATCAACGTAACCGACGTTCTGCCAGACCTGATCGTGTATCCCAACAGATACGCGGCGGAGACACCGACGACGGCCCCCACGAATGCAGCCAGGGGGAGCGGGTCGACAAGCCAGTCCGCTGTGCTCGGCCCGTAGGCGATCGCAAGCGTCGCCCCGAGGCCCGCTCCCGCCCCGGCTCCGAGCAGGTACGGATCCGCGAGGGGGTTCCTGAATACGCCCTGGTACGCCGCCCCCGACGCAGACAGCATCGAACCCACTACAACGCCAAGGATCACGCGCGGCATCCGTATCTGCCAGATGATCGCCTCCTCGCGCACCGTCATACCGGTGTCGATGTTCACAAACGGGAGCCTGTCGAGTGTGGACCTCACGACATCCATCGGGGAAACATCAGCAACTCCGATCATGACTCCGGCGATCAGTGCTACGACGAGCGCGAGAGCCGCCCCACCAACCCACCACCAGTGAAGACGGGTCTCGACGGGGCGGCCAGCGTTCATGCGTCTACGGATTCGAGTTCGAGTATCGATTCCACGATGTCGTCGACGAGGTCAGCGATCCTCGGACCCCATCGACTCGCAACGTCGTCATCGAGTTCGACCACCGCACCGTTCACGACTGCATCGAGCGTGTCCCAACCGGGCCGCTCGGCCACCGTGTCGGCATTCTGGCCGCAGCACTTCGTATCTGCGAGGTAGATCAACGTCGGATTCTGCTCGATGATGTACTCGGCCGTCAACTGTGGGAACCCGAAACCATCAGGGTCTGCAGCATCAGCGACGTTCGACATCCCCGTCAGCGAGAAGAGTTCACCTACGAAGGTCGACGCGGTCACTGAGTAGAGCGTCGGGTCGAGTTCGTAGTAGTAGGTCATGGCATCTGCTCCCTCAGGCAGCGTCTCGAGAACCGACGTGATCGACGTCTGCGTGCTGGCAACGAGTTCGCTGGCACCAGCTACGTTGCCGGTTGCGGCTCCGACCTGTTCCCACTGTGTGTACGCATCGTCAACACTCACCGCGGTCGGGTGCATGATCACGGGGATACCGAGAGATTCGAGGCTTGCGATCACGTCACCGGGATCGAACGAGATGAACACCAGGCCCGGGTCGTACGAAGCGATCGCTTCGATGTTCGGGGTGATCCCCGACAGATCCGTGACCGGGGCATCCGCAGGGAAGTTCGACTGATCATCGACAGCGACAACCTCGGAGCCGGCACCGACTGCGAACAGAACCTCCGTGGAAGTTGGCGAGATCGAGACGATCCGTTCCGGCCTGGCATCTATGGTCACCGGGCCGTTGGGGGCATCGATGGTGACAGGGAACCCGTCGTCGGTGGCTTCTGTGCTCGTGGTGGTCGAATCGGCCGGTTCTGTTGTCGTCGCCTCGTCTTGTGACTGGCCGGGGTTCGTGGTCGTGACGATTGCTCCCTCGTCCCCGGTGTCTGACACCCAGAGGATGAGGAAGAACCCGATGACGACCGCTAACGCGGCGGCAACGGCGATAAGTACTCGGCGGTCCATGCAGATCTCCTATCTGTGGAGGAGACTGCGGACAGTTCCGGCCTCTCTCCTCCGAAGGGCCACAACTCACCTGCAGGGAGGCGACCTGGCTACCTCTGTTGGAGGATCACAGTTGCGGGACAGCGCCGGAATCTCACCGGACTTCGCTCAATACAGGCACCCGGATACTTCCGGGGCACGCCTAACGATACTCGCCCACCGCAATCAACCGTTTCGGCTGTATCTTTCCCGTATGAAAACCGTCGTCGCTCTCATCATCAGCCTCGGGGTCGCTCTTGCGGTCGCGGCCAAGGTGGGTAAGACCCCCGCACCACCGCAGCGGCCCGCCGGATCATGGGAGCCGGCCGACACGGCGACCCGATGAGGATTGCACTCGACGGAACGGACGAGATCGCCGCGAGGACAGCACGGGTGCTGTTCGCCGAAGCGTCCGTGTCTCACATCGGGTTCATGCAGTCCGGTATGCCACTACTCGGGAAGAGAACAGCAGACGTTGGGGATCTCGATACCTATGACGTGATCGTGTCGACCGGCGAAACACCGGCCTCGGACCTCGTTGCTTTGGCCTCCGTGGGCGGCGTGCCGCTTGTCCTGTGGCACGACGAGCCAGGTCTCCACCGGGGATCCTCGACGGTACCTGTGGTCGTTTCCGCCAATGTCGGCTCAGCTCTCGCTCCGGCGCTCACTCACCATCCATCCGCGGCCGTCACGAACTCGGATACGGTCACGATCGCATGGACCGAACCAGGAAAGCCGTTCCGCACGGGCGAAGCGATCACGTTTCCTGACCCTGTCGGGCCTGTGTGGGCCAGGGAACGGGCAAGTGGACGCTTCGTTGCGAGGACTTCGCAGAATTGGAGCGGTGCTGTCGTCACGGTCCAAGGACCAGATGGAGACCGGATCGTTGGAGTCTCGGACCACGGAGCCCACCTCGAGGCGCTCACCCTGGCCGCGGTGGCTCTCCTCACAGCAGAGGGGACCTACGACTCTACGATCGGCGAGGCTTCAGTGCGTGGCAGGGAAGTCCTTGCACGCGCCATGGACATGGAACTCGATGTGGCGGTGTGGCGTTCTTCTCCGTGAGGAGGCTTGTGCGATATGAAACGACGGGTACTGCTTGTCGTTGTGGCGTTGCTTGCCACAGCGTGCTCGCCAACGTCGGGGGAAACGACCGCTACAGGTGATGAGACGAGAGACACCGTAGCGACATCGACAACCGCTTACAGCGGCGAGTCGTTCGCAGGCACGGTTGACGCACCTGCATTTCCAACGGGCCTCGACTGGATAAACACAGACACCTCACTCACCCTCGATGACCTCAAGGGCAAGGTCGTTCTCCTCGACTTCTGGACCTATGGCTGTGTCAACTGCATACATGTGATACCGGATCTCCAGCGACTCGAAGAGGAGTACCCCGATGAGCTCGTCGTGATCGGTGTGCACTCGGCGAAGTTCACGAACGAGGGCAACACGGAGAACATCAAGAACGTCGTCCAGCGCTACGGCCTCGAGCACGCGGTCATCAACGACAAGGACTTTGCTGTGTGGAACTCCTGGGGCGCACGGGCCTGGCCGACCACCGCACTCATCGACCCCGCAGGAAAGGCTGTCGGCATCAGGGCAGGTGAAGGGGTATACGACGCTGTCGAACCGGTCATCGCCGGGCTTGTTGCAGAGTTCGATGCGTCAGGCCAACTCGATCGCACACCGATCGAGTTGGCGCTCGAGGCGGACACCGCACCGAACCGGCCCCTGTCCTATCCAGGCAAGGTCCTCGCTGTAGATGGTCGATTGTGGGTTTCTGACACGGGACACAACCGGATCCTCGAGGTGGACCCGGTAACCGGCGACGTGCTCGCTGCGTATGGATCCGGAGCCCAGGGAGTAACCGACGGGGCGGCCACAGAGGCATCGTTCAACGCACCCCAGGGTCTCGCGCTCAACGACACCGTGCTGTACGTCGCCGACACGAACAACCATCTGATCCGTGCCGTCGACCTCGAGACAGGACGGGTGACCACGGTCGCAGGCACAGGCATGCAGGGCTGGCCACCTGCGACGGGGCTCGCAGACAGTGTCGCTCTGTCGACGCCGTGGGACGTCCTCTTCAGCAATGGCATCCTTTACATCGCAAACGCCGGGACCCACCAGATCTGGGCACTCGACACTGCGACCGGGGTTCTGGGACCACTCGTTGGCAGCGCAAGAGAAGGAACGGTGAACGGGGCATTCGAAGAGGCAGAGTTGGCACAACCCTCCGGCCTCGCTCTCGATGATGACCACAGGCTGTTCTTCGCCGATTCGGAGTCGTCGTCCATCCGTGCCGGTGACCTGGCAGCGGGTACGGCATCGCTCATCGTTGGGGGAGACGCCAACCTGTTCGAGTTCGGCGATGTGGACGGTGCCGGGAACCAAGCCCGTCTTCAGCACCCGCTCGGCATCGCGGTGTCCGGGAACACGCTCTACGTAGCGGACACCTACAACTCGAAGATCAAACGTGTCGACACGGCACAGAACTCGATCTCGTCGTGGCTCGGTGATGCTTCCGGGTGGGAGGACGGCACAACGCCACTCTTCAACGAGCCAGGAGGCCTCTCCCTCGACGGTGACGTTCTGTATGTGGCAGACACGAACAACCACGCCGTACGGCTGATCGACGTCAACACGTCCGAGGCCACAACCCTCGTGTTGAAGGGAATCGAAGCATTCGATCCACCGGCCGAATACGCCGGTTCCGTGGTCCATGTTCCTTCCCAGACGGTGAACGCCGGGCAAGCATCTCTCGTCCTCGAGTACGAGCTACCAGATGGCTACAAGGTCAACGAAGACGCACCGTCCTCCGTCGTGGTCGCCGGCGGTGACTCCATAGCAGCGTTGGCAAGCGATACGGCAGGGGACATCACAGGCACGAAGATCCCGGCGACCGTACCCATCGTCCTCACCGAAGGGTCGGGCACTGCCCTGTTCGACGTCACCTTGATCTACTGCCGCGTTGATGCCACGAGCCTCTGCCTGATCGATCAGGTCCGCTACGAGGCACCCCTCACCGTCGGGCCCGAAGGCGCCTCCAGCCAACTCGTGCTGAACCGCTCAACACCGTTACCGGGCGGATAAGCTCGCTGCGCTCGCGGTATCAGGCTCGCAAGCTCGCGGTATCAGCTCGCAGGCTCGCGTACAAGGCCTTCGCTCGCAAGCTCGCGGTATCAGCTCGCAGGCTCGCGTACAAGGCCTTCGGCCGTACAAGCCCTGCGGGCGTAGAAGGCTCGCTGCGCTCGCCGATAAGAGATCTTCCACCCGTCTGTTCCGCGAGGCGCCAGCCGAGCTGATACGCGAGCGCAGCGAGCTTGTACGCGAGGCCCCCAGGCCGAGCTGATACGCGAGCGCAGCGAGCTTGTACGCGAGGCCCCCAGGCCGAGCTGATACGGCGAGGCCCCCAAGGGGCCGAGCTAAGACGTATGCTCCGCCGTCTCTTCTGAGGCCATCTCGACGGGGATCGGCTCGGAGGGTGGAACGTGAAGGACGGGTCTCGGCATGGCCGGTTCGGTCGTCTTGGACAGGTCAGGGACCTCTTCGAGCATGATCAACTCGACGCCACCGACCAGGTCAGATATCAGGTTGTACAGCACCGCGCCGAGTGTCATCGCAGCGGTCGCGGTGATAGCCCACACGATGGCGAACATCACAACGACACGGAAATACAGTTCACCGTCCGGGGTGAACACGATCGTCAACCGGGCGAAGATCTCGACGAATGCGTCGGGGATCCCTCTTTGCACCGCGATCGACCAGGCAACCCACACGCCAAGCACCCACACGAGGCCGATGATCGCGTTGAGAACCGTCGCGACCTTCAGCACGGTCCACGGATCGACTTTGCGGATGATTCGGCGTACCCGGCGAACCGTCATACGTCCTCCTAACGAAGTTGCAGTGTACCGGTCAGGGTCGAGAGACCCTGCCAATACGTGAGCGAGTCACCTAGTCGCCGTTGGGTACGACGACCGTAAGTGCTGAAAGCGTCGCTCCACCGGAGAGGTTCATCACCTTGACACCGGTCGATGGCCGCTTCTGGCGTGAAATCGACTTGGCCTCTGCCCTCATCACGATGCCATCTGACGACGTCACGACGATCTCGTCGCCGATCGACACCGCCCTCGCTGCGGCAACATGACCGCGAACACGGGTGGTCTTCATGGAGATGACGCCGACTCCGCCTCGGCGCTGGAGGCGGAACTCCTCCATCTTGACCCGCTTCCCATAGCCGCCCGATGTCAGGAGCAGGACTTCCTCTCCCTCGTCCGCAACGGCCGCCGCGACGACCTCGTCACCGTCGCGTAGCTTGATTCCGCGCACACCCTGGGCAGAACGGCCCATGGGGCGAACATCCTGTTCGGTGAAGCGGATGCCAAGCCCGTTCCTCGTGAACATCATCAGGTCGGAGTCTCCGTCGGTCTGGCGCACTGCCACGACCTCGTCGTCGTCCTGGAGCGTGATCGCCACGAGCACCTGGTTGCGGGAGTCGTAGTCGGAGAACTTCGTCTTCTTCACGACACCGCGTTTCGTGAACATCACGAGGTATCGGTTGGACTCGTAGTCCCTCGTGTCGATGACCGCCTCGACGATCTCATCGGGTTCGAGCGGGAGCACCGACTGGATCAACGACCCCTTGGCGGTGCGGTCTTTCCTCGGGATCTCGTGCGCCCTGATCCTGTACACCTTGCCTCTGTTCGTGAAGAACAACAAGAAGGCGTGAGCCGACGTATGGAGCAGGTGCTCGATGACGTCATCGTCTCGAACATTCGCACCCTTCACGCCGCGGCCGCCACGGCCTTGCTTGCGGTACGCCGAGGCAAGCACAGATTTGACGTAGCCGTTGGACGAGACACTCACGACGATCTCCTCGTCGGCGATCAGGTCCTCGAGTGACATCTCCCCGGTGTCGGGGATGATGCGGCTGCGCCGTCGATCTGTGAACTTGTCGCGAATCTCGCCCATCTCCTCAGCGATGAGTTCCCGCCGCTTCGCCTCGTGCTCGAGCAGATCCTCGAGGTAAGCGATGGTCGCTTCGAGGGCTGCGAGTTCTTCTCGCAGTTTGTTGGTTTCGAGCGCTGTGAGGCGGCGCAACGGCATGTCGAGGATGTGATTCGACTGAATCTCGCTCAACTCGAACCGTGCCATCAACGCCGCTCGTGCCTCGTCGACATTTGCGGACGACCGGATGATCTGAACGACCTCGTCGATGTTGTCGAGCGCTATCAGCAGACCACGCAAGATGTGTGCCCTTGCCTCGGCCTTTGCGAGACGGAATCGCGACCTGCGTTCGATGACTTCGAGTTGATGTGCGATGTAGTGATGGACGAGCTGGGCGAGGTTCAGTGTTCGCGGTACGCCGTCGACGAGTGCCACGTTGTTGACCGAGAACGAGTCCTCGAGTTGTGTGTGCTTGAACAGTTGATTCAGCACGACATGCGGGTTTGCATCTCTCTTGAGTTCGATGACCAGCCTGGTGCCGTGCCTGTCCGACTCGTCTCTGAGATCTGCGATACCCGTAAGGACCTTCGTCCTCACAAGCGTTGCCGCCTTCTCCAGGATCCGGTCGCGAGACGCTTGATAGGGGATCTCGGTGACGACGATCCCCGTACGTCCCTTGCGGAGTTCGACGATGTCGTGCACGGCACGCATCCGGATGGACCCGCGCCCTGTCATCAAGGCGTCGTGGACGCCCTTGTTGCCGACGATGTAGGCGCCGGTCGGGAAATCCGGGCCCTTGACATACTGCATGAGGTCCTCGACGTCGGCGTCGGGGTTCCCGAGGGCATGGAGCACTGCATCGACGACCTCTCCCAGGTTGTGGGGGGCCATGTTCGTCGCCATGCCCACGGCGATGCCGGTCGATCCGTTGACGAGCAGGTTCGGGAAGCGCGAAGGCAGAACAGTCGGCTCTTCACGCTCACCGGAGTAGTTGTCCTTGAAGTCGACCGTGTCCTCATCGATGCCCTCGAGCATGTGCGCAGCGAGCTTGGCCAGCCTCGATTCCGTGTTGTGATTGACGAAGCCGTCGCCGATGAACGAGTGGTCATCGGAATCGACGCGCAGTGAGTACACGGGTTGCAGGCCAGCTGCTACGACCTCGCTCACCGTCGCGTAGTAGAACCCGTGCTCGACGATCTGGTTCACCACAGCGAGTACGTCGGGGTCGGAGATGTGCGATCGGATCTCATCCGATCGGTGCTGCCACCGCTCTACACGATCGATGTTGTGCTTGCGGAGCCATTCGCGATCGCTGCCGTGGACACGATCGCGCATGAACTCCGCGATGAACGGGATCTCGTCTCCCGAAAGGGCTCTGCTATCGAGTGGGATGTCGTGGAGCTCCCATTCGAGCTTGTCGATCTTGGTTCCGAGGAAGCCGATGCGGCTCGCAAAGAGACGGGCATCGCGCCGATTGGTGAGCACGACTTTGATCTCACCGGATTCGTAGCCGACTAGCTTTCCGATAACTCCGAATTCCAGAAGCATCTTCTGGACATCACCAGCCAGTTGCGGCGACCGGGTCGAGTACGAGACCTGAATCGTGTTCTTGCCGAGATTCGAAGAGGAACCGTCTCCCTCGAAGAGTGCAGCGAGGAAGCTTGCTTTCACGCCGGTAGAGGCATTCCAGACAGCGTCAGGTATGTACTTGTCAGCGGAACGGACACCCTCGAACTCGGCGAGAAGCACTGCCTCGTCGTGGGTGAGCCCGGAGCTTCCCTCGGTCGGTGCATAGGTCCTGGCGATGGCGACGCGGTCTCCTGGAGCGATCTCGTCGATCATCTTCCAGATGAGAACCGGCATGTCGCCCACACGTTGGATCGTCAGCACGGGATGATTGGATGTACCTACCAGTTCGAACCCTTCGCGCGTACGAACCGAGAAGGTCTCATGAGTCCCCGAGTGGAAGAACATCGAGGCAGCCTGCGGGTTGCCTCGTCTGTCGATGACCTTGAGATCGATAGGTGTATCA
>JBDLIR010000012.1:0-15179 GCA_039714815.1 Actinomycetota bacterium
CGTCACGCAGTAGCGCATCGCGGCTGGCGGATCGTCCACCGTTCCGAAGTTCCCCTGCGGGTCAACGAGCGTCGCACGGAGCGCAAAGTCCTGACCGAGGCGGACCATGGAGTCGTAGACGGCTTCGGGAGAGTGGGGGTGGAACCAACCGACGACGTCACCGACGACGCGCGCACATTTGCGGTACGGGGTGCCTGGACGGATCCCGCTGTCCCACATCGAGTACAGAATGCGTCGGTGAACCGGCTTGAGGCCGTCTCGCACGTCGGGAAGCGCCCGCGACACGATCACGGACATCGCATACTCGAGGAACGAGTCCTGCATCTCCGATTCGATGTTGATGGGATTGATGGTCTGGTCGGGTTCGTTGTAGTTCGCCATGTTCTTTCGCCCTACGCGTCGAGGAATCGGACGTCTTTTGCGTTCTGCTGGATGAACAGTCGCCTCGCCTCGACGTCGTTGCCCATCAGCGTCGAGAACGTCTGTTCTGCCTCAAAGAGGTCTTCGAGTTCCACCCGCAGAAGGGTTCGCGCATCAGGGTTCATCGTCGTATCCCACAGATCGCCTGCGTTCATCTCCCCGAGGCCCTTGAACCTCTGGATGTTGAGCTTGCGCGAGGCGTTGTCCTTCTTGAAGCGGGCGAGGTCCGCTTCGTTCTGGATCCAGGTCGTCTTCGTACCGATCTTCGCTGAGTACAGCGGCGGCTGTGCGATGTACACATAGCCGTGCTCGATCACGTCTGGCATGTGTCTGAAGAAGAACGTCAGCAGCAATGTGCGGATGTGGGCCCCATCGACATCAGCGTCGGTCAGGATGATGATCTTCTTGTACCTGGCCTTGTCGATGGTGAGTTCGTCTCCGATGCCCGTGCCGATCGCGGTGATGAGCGATTGGATCTCGTTGTTCTGGAGCACCCTGGCGAGACGGTTCTTCTCCACGTTGATGATCTTTCCCCGAATCGGGAGGATCGCCTGGAACTCGGAGTTCCTTGCCTGTTTTGCCGACCCACCGGCGGAGTCTCCCTCGACGATGAACATCTCTGACTTCTCGGGGTCCTTCGATGAACAATCTGAGAGCTTCCCTGGCAACCCGCCTGACTCGAGCAAGCTCTTCCTTCTCGTGAGATCGCGAGCCTGACGTGCGGCGGCCCTCGCCCTTGCCGCAGAGGAGGCCTTGTCTGCGATCTTCCTACTGTCACCGGGGTGGCGTGCGAACCATTCAGGCAGCGCCTGATTCATCGCCTTCTGGACGAAGGACCTGATCTCGGTGTTTCCGAGTTTCGTCTTCGTCTGGCCTTCGAACTGTGGGTGGCGGACCTTCGCTGAGATAATGGCGGTGAGGCCCTCCCTGACGTCCTCGCCCTGGAGGTTCTTGTCCTTCTCCTTGAGCACGTTCTTGGACCTGGCGAAATCGTTGATCGCCTTCGTCAAGGATGTTCGGAATCCCTCTTCGTGTGTTCCACCCTCATGGGTGTTGATGTTGTTCGCAAACGACAGGATCGTCTCGGTGTATCCAGACGTCCACTGCAGCGCCACCGCGATCTCTGCGTTGCCGTCTGAATGCTCGAAGAAGGCAACCTGGTTGTGGATCGGTTCGCGGCTCGCGTTGAGGTGCTTGACGAAGTCGATGATCCCACCGGCGTATCTGAAGGTCTCCTCGAAGGGTTCTTCGCCACGTTCGTCTTTGAACCGGATCTCGAGGCCCTTCGTGAGGAAGGCCATCTCCTTCAACCGGTTGATCACCGTCTTGCGTGAGTACATGGTCGTTTCCTCGAACACCTCGGGGTCCGCCCAGAACGTGATACTCGTTCCCGAACGTTTCGCCGGCCTCCCCTTCTCGAGTTTGCCGACAGCGATCCCCTGCTCGAAACTCTGCGTCCACAGGAAGCCGTCGCGTGCGACGGAGACGTCGGTGCGTGTCGACAACGCGTTCACGACAGAGATACCGACACCGTGGAGCCCTCCCGATACCTGATAGGCATCGGAGTCGAACTTCCCTCCCGCATGGAGTGTGGTGAGCACCGTCGTCATCGCTGGAAGTTTCGTGGTCTTGTGCTTGTCGACAGGGATGCCGCGGCCGTTGTCCCTGACACGAACACTGCCGTCGGCGAGAAGCGTCACATCGATCCTGGTGCAGAAGCCGGCCATGGCCTCGTCCACAGCGTTGTCGACGACCTCCCAGATCAGGTGGTGAAGACCTTTAGGACCTGTCGATCCGATGTACATCGCAGGCCGCATACGTACGGCTTCGAGACCTTCGAGGACCTGGATCGAGTCTGCTGCATAAGACGCGCTTGCAGCACGTTTCGGTTTGCTCACGGGGCTCCTTTTGCCCGCCGCCCGTGCAGGGACGTCGGGGCTGGTAACACGCGTGTAAGTATAGTTGAAATACCTGAGAATTCCCTTATTTCCACGGGAGAAATGCGCCTTTATCGACGCGAGATCGTGACCCGTACGGACCGGACCAGATCAGACCCGAACTCGTCTGAGATCGCACGCATCAGAGGGTCGATCTGGTACCGCAACACCGACGCCGTTGTGCCATCCGGGACCTCGACGAGAAGCACTTCGTCGCGCACACCCACGGGAGTCCCGAGAGCCCAATCGGGGGGAACGATGTCCGGCCAACGGTCGATCAGTTCGGCCTGCCGAACATCGATACCGACGGCAGCGCTCTCGATCACCCTTCCGAGGATCTCGCTGATCTCTTTCGGTTGGCTCTTGTCGCCTGTTTTCAGGTACTTGGCTCTCATCACACGATCTTCCCATCTCGTACCGACCAACGGCGTCCTCTGGCCGGTACCTCATCTTCTCTCGCCGTTGTGACAAAAACTTGACCGTCCGGTATCAGCGACAACACCCTGTCTGCACGGTTCACATCGAGTTCAGAGAACACGTCGTCGAGGAGAAGGATCGGTGTCTGGTTCCTGATCTCGGAGATCAGCCTGTATGCGCCGATCCTCAACGCCAGCGCAACGGTCCGTTGTTCACCCTGGGATGCACGCACACGTGTGGACCGTCCATCGAGGAGGAGTTCGGGTTCGTCACGGTGCGGCCCCACGGTCGTTGTACGGATCTCGAGGTCTTTCGGCCGCTTGCCAACGAGAGCGCTGCGCAACGCCAGGGCGAGCTCCTCGATCCCTGAGGCACCCTCTGAGCCCCAGGTGGACCGGTACGCCCAACGGAGCTCTCCCGAGCCTCCAACGACGTCGTAGGCATGCATGAGAGGCTCCTGGAGTTCCGTCGCCACTGTTCGCCTGTGGTTGAGAACCCTCGCACCTGCGTCGGCAAGCCGGGCATCCAGAGCTTCAAGCGTGTATTCGTCTGCATCCCTGCCACTCTGTTTGAGGAGGGCGTTGCGCTGGCGCAGAGCCTTGTCGTAGTCGCTGAGGTCGGCACCAGCCTGGGGCCAGAGTCTCGACGCCAGGTCATCGAGGTAGTCCCTGCGCTGTGCGGGACTCCTCTTGATCACGTCGAGGTCGTCTGGCAGGAACGCAACGACAGGCACTGCAAGAAGCATGTCCCTCAGCCTCTTCGGCTTCTTCGCATTCGCCAGAACCGTGCGCCGGCCGCTGTGGGGTAACTCCACCTCAACGGTGAGTTCCGATGCCCCGCCGCCGACACCTCCCCTGATCACCGCTGCGTCAGCACCGTCGCGCACGAGCGCCACATCCGGCACGGATCGGAAGGACTTCATCATCCCGAGATACCCTATCGCCTCGAGAACCGACGTCTTCCCCGCAGCGTTGTCACCGACAAGCACGTTCATCCCGGGTTCGGGTTCGAATCGCAGCGTGCCGTACGCTCGAAAGTCGCTCAGTTCAAGCCAGGTGAGGTACATCCCACGTTCAGAGGCGTACGGGCATCAGGAGATAGCGGAAATCCATGCTGTCAGCGCCATGGATGAGACCCGGCTTGAGAGGATCGCTCGTGTCGATGACAACCTTGTCGTCGTCGACAGCATTGATCCCATCCGTCAGGTATCTCGTGTTGAACGCGATCGTGAGGTCTTCACCGGAATACTCAGCCTCGAGATGTTCGACTGCCTCGCCGACCTCCTGGCGGATCACGCTCAGTTCAACACCGCCAGTGTGCATCGCAAGACGCACAGGGATGTGATCTTCAGCGACAAGTGCAGCACGCCCCACCGACTCGAGAATCGCTGACTTGTCGACGACGAGCCGGTTCGCATGTCCCTCTGGCAGGAGTTGGCGATAGTTCGGGAACGTCGAATCGATGACGCGGGCGGTCAAGCGTCCGTGATCGGTGACGAACGCCGCATCACGCTCGCCGAGAGCGACCTGCATCGATCCGCCGCCAACCGTGCGGCCAAGCTCGCGTAGAGCCCGGTAAGGAACGAGTTTGGACTCCTGGGCGACTACTCCTGGCACATCCCTCACGGCCAACCGGTAGGAATCTGTAGCCACAAGACGAAGGTTCTCATCGTTCGCCTCGAACAGGACGCCCGTGAGCGTGGGTCTTGCGTCGTCTCCCGACGCAGCGATCCCTACTTGAGACAGCGCCTTTATGAGACTTCCGCCTTCGACGGTCACCGCATCGGCGATGTCGCTGTCTGCGATCTTCGGGAAGTCGTCAACGGCCATCTCCCGTAACTTGAAGCGGGGGCCGCTCCCCGTGATCTCGAGCTCTGTCCCATCAGACGCAAGAGTGACCGCACCGGGTGGGAGCTTTCGCACGGCCTCGGCCGCCAGCTTTGCGGGGATGACGGCCTTGCCGTCTTCGGTCACCTCGACCTCGAGATACGTGCGAACGGTGATCTCGTTATCGGTGCCTGTGACGGTCAATTTGCCACTCGCGACATCGCACAGAACTCCCTGGAGGATCGGTAGCGGTGACCGCGTGCCGACTGCCCTGCTTGCACGTGTCAACACATCGGCCAGGTCGTCTCTCTCTGCTCTGATTCGCACGTTGTTCTTTCCCTGCTCTTGCTGCTGAGTGTATTAATTGAAAAGACTAGAAGTAGTAGTAGGCCCTGTGGATTGTGGAAAGGTCCACAGAACCCTTGGTGTCACTGTATCCGTTACCCACACCCACTGTGTATAAGGTCCACGATATCCACGGTCGTGTTCTGATGCCCAGCCGGCGTGTGTACAAGGTTCACGTTGTCCCCAGCTGCTGGGTGATCTCTGTGACCTGGTCGTACACCGCTTTGTCGGCCTGAATCAGACCCCTGATCTTGTCGACGGCATGCATGACGGTCGTGTGGTCTCTGCCCCCGAATGCACGGCCGATGCGCGGGAGAGACAGATCGGTGTGTTCGCGGCACAGGTACATGGCGATCTGTCTCTGTCTTGCGAGCGGTTGGCGTCTCGAGGGGCCCGTGAGGTCGGAACGCTGGATCTCGTAGTACTGGGCGACACAGGAAACGATGCCGTCGGCCGTGAGTGGAGCTGAAGACTGGAGATAGACAACGTCCCGCAACACGTTCGCAGCGAGCTCCATCGTGACCCTCTCATGGGTGAGGGTGGCGAAGGCGGTCACCCTGGTGAGGGCGCCTTCGAGTTCCCTGACGTTGTCAGAAACGTTCGTCGCTATGAACTCGAGCACTTCACCAGGGATGGGGATCGTTGCTGTTGCTGCGTTCTTCCTCAAGATCGCGAGACGGGTCTCGACATCCGGACTCTGGATATCAGTTGTCAGTCCCCATTCGAACCGGCTACGAAGACGGTCCTCGATGGTTCTCAGATCGCGTGGAGGCCTGTCGGATGAGATCACGAGTTGGTTGCCGGCCTCGTACAAGGAGTTGAAGGTGTGGAAGAATTCCTCGAGGACCTGTTCCTTGCCCTCGAAGAACTGGATGTCATCGATGAGGAGAAGGTTCACATTTCGGTACCGATCCTTGAAATCGACCATCCTCTTGCGCCGGATCGAGTTGATGAACTCGTTGAAGAAGGACTCAGACGACACGTAGCGGACCGATGTTTCCGGGTCGAGTTCAAGACGATGCTGGCCAACAGCGTGGAGGAGGTGTGTCTTGCCGAGGCCGGACCCTGCGTAGATGAATAGCGGGTTGTAGTGGCGCCCTGGCTGTTCGGCAACGGCTCGTGCTGCTGCGTGTGCAAAACGGTTGGACTGGCCGACGACGAAGTTCTCGAAGGAGTAGCGGGCAACGAGGTTCGTTGTTGCCGGTGTCCGAGAGGGGAACGGATGCGTGACAGACGTATCGAATGACTCCTGATAGCCAACCGGTTCCTCGACCGGCTCGAGAACCACCGCTGTGGCAGCGACAGTGACCTTGATCTCGTGAGGCTCGGCCCACACCGACGAGGCGATCTCACCGATCTGGTGCGTGTAGTTGTCCGTAACCCATGTCGCGTTGAAACGGTTCGGTGCTTCAAGTGCGAGCGTTCCTTCATCGAGTGTTACGGCAAGCGGTTTGATCCACGTTTCCCACTTCGCAACACCGATGACGTCTCTCAGGCGGCTGTGGAACAGCTCTATCTGTGCGTCCACCGCCCCGTGCGGCATCTGTGCGACTCCCACTTCATCTACTCCCATCAGGCTTGCGCCGAGCCTTCAAAACTATCCACATACCTATCCACAGATGTGGAGAAGGTATCTCCGGGCCACGCCACGTTGCGTGGTAGCCGTCTGTGCCAGGGAGGAAATGCGGAGACCCGCCACTGGAACGATTGCGAGCATAGGTGAGGTTTTCGCTCCACAGCAAGAGTGCGAAGAATGGAGTTACCCGGCGTGTGGCGCCCGCGGTCGATCGTCCGATACCCCTTGGCGCACACGGGTTCTGGCGGTTCCAGGGCCAGTCGACGGTCACACAGGATTCGAGAGATTCACGAGATTCGAGGCTATTGTGTATTTCGCGAACCCTTTGAACTTTTCGCGGGTCGCTCTTGCTGTGTCAGTTTGGCGGTCGGTTCCCTAGAATATCCCCGTTCCGTGACCCCACGGAAGCACCGCGACTTCCCCAACTAGGGACTACCTCACTATGAAGCGTACGTATCAACCAAACAATCGCCGCCGCAAACGCAAGCACGGATTCCGTGGTCGCATGCGGAACCGTTCGGGCAGGGCGCTCATCAAACGCCGCCGCGCCAAGGGCCGTCACGAACTCTCCGCCTAGGGTTCGGTGTATCTCTCGCTAGCGTCTGGATCAGGGTTCTCGACGGTGTACCGCACCGGTTCGAGAAGCCGCAAGGGTGGGATCACCGTGATTCAGGCGCCCGGAGAGACAACACCAACTGAGGTGGGGTTCGTTGCAGGGAAGAAGGTCGGCAATGCAGTGGCTCGTAACCGGGCAAAACGTAGACTTCGCGAAGCAGCGCGGCGTGTACACCTCGCGCCCGCGACCAGGTACGTCGTCATCGCCGACAGGAGTGTTGTCGATGCCCCGTTCACGTCGATCGTTGCGTGGCTCGAGAGCGCCGTTCGGGATGGTGCCGTGAGGGAACGCGATGAGTGAAGAGTCTACGAAAGCCAAGAACCCGGCGACCAGGGTGTCGCTTGGCCTGGTGCGCACTTACCAGAAACTGGTATCTCCGCTTCTTAGGAACAGCTGCCGGTACTACCCGACGTGTTCTCACTACACGTACGAAGCGATCGAGATCCACGGAGCTGCCAGGGGCTCGTGGCTCGGGATCAAACGTATCGGCAGATGCCATCCGTTCCACGAGGGCGGAATCGACCCGGTTCCCGGGAGCCCCGACAGCCAGCCACACACACTGAAAGGGAGTTCCTCGTGAATCCGTGGACCCTGCTTCTCAATTCTCTGGGAAGCCTTCTTTCGTTCATCTACGACATCATTCCAGAATATGGAATAGCGATCATCGTGCTGACGCTCATCGTCAGCCTTCTTCTGTTCCCGCTCACGCTCAAACAGACGAAATCGATGCGAGCCATGCAGGAGATCCAACCCGAGGTGAAGAAGCTCCAGAAGGAGTTCAAGGGGGAGAAGGAGGAGCTCAACAAGCACCTCATGGCCCTGTACCAGGAACGAGGTGTCAATCCCGCTGCTGGCTGTCTTCCCCTCCTCGTCCAGATGCCGATCTGGTTTGCTCTCTATCGCGTGCTCTGGCAAGGTTCCGGCATCCCCTCTGGTTCGACGTTGAGCAACGTCATCGAGACGGCAAACAATGCGCTCTACACAGTCGGTGAGAACGGTGAACTCACTGCGACTCTCAAAGAAGGTGTGGATATCGCCTCGAGTCAGTTCAGCCACGTTACCTTCCTCGGGATGAACCTGATGGTCCGACCATCCCAGGGTGTCGACTTCGGCGATATCATCGGATCGCTCCCCTACCTCATCTTGATCCTCATCATCGTCGTGGCTGGTTTCTACCAGCAGGTACAGACGACGAAGAAGCGCAACGGTGCTCCAGACAACGACGCACAGAAGAACTCGCAGATGGCAGGGATGCAGAACGCCATGAAGATCATGCCGGTCGTGTTCGGGTTCATCTCCTGGAACTTCGTCGCCGGTCTTGGTCTGTACTTCGCCACATCGAACCTATTCCGTGTGGGCCAGCAGGCGTTCATCCTGCGGTCACACGGCGCCGGCGGCGACGAGCCAAAAGGCAAGGCTGCTGAACTGAGCCCGGATGAGCCCTCAGATGAGCCTACAAGCAACGGGCCTTCGCCCCACGCAAGCAAGAAACGCAACCGCAGAAGAAGGAAGTAGCCCGATGGAATGGGTTGAAGTACAAGGGAAGACGGTCGACCTCGCCGTTCAGGTAGCGATCGGAGAACTTGGCCTGGAATCGAGCGATGATGCCCAGATAGAGGTGATCCAGGAAGCCAAACCCGGATTTCTCGGCATGGGCGGCCGCGAAGCGATCGTCAAAGTCACACCCCGATCTCCCAAACAGCGGAGGCGGCGCAGAAGAGGCCGTAGCAAGAACGACAACGGTTCGCGGTCTCAGGCACCCGCCGGCACGGCAAAGAAGCAGTCAAAGCCGTCGAAGAACGGCAAGGGACACCGTCAGGGCAAGCAGCCAAAGCAGCAAACCGGTGCGGGAAAGCCAAAACAAGGTCAGAGCAACGAAAGACGGCGTCAGGAGAAACAGATGTCCGAAGCACAGTCGGAATCACAGCGTAAACCAAGAGACGACCGTCCAGAACAGGCGCCGATCGAAGAACAAGCGAAAGTAGCAGCCTCCTTCATCAGGGGACTGCTCGAGGCATTCGGGCTCGAGGGAGAGGTCACGACCAGGATCGACGATCGGGTTCTGTATCTCGACGTATCAGGCGCACAGACCGAGGCATTGATCGGACCGAAGGGGTCCGTCATGTACTCGGTCCTTGAACTCACACGCACCGTCGTACAGCGCAAGACGTACGGAGCACCCCGTATGCGAATCGACATCGGTGGATACGTAGAGCGCCGCCGGGAGGCGTTGGGGATCTACGCAGGCAAACTTGCGAGCCAGGTCATCGAGGACCAGGACGAGGTCATGCTCGAACCGATGAACGCAGCGGACCGAAAAGTCGTCCACGATGCGATCGCCGAGATCGACGGCGTTCGCTCGTACTCCGAGGGCGAAGATCCTCGCAGGGCGGTTGTGATCGCTTATGAGAGCCAACAGCCAACAACCGACGGCTAAGAATCCATCGTGAATCGTAGATCGTGAGCTGTCGGCTGTCAGCGGCACCATGTTTCACGTGAAACATCGCCTGTAGCTCCATTACGGGGCTGCAGGCGATGTCGCGTGTGCGGGAAGAACACCCTCCGTCTGGTTCTTTCGTCCCGGATTCGCCGGCACTTCGGCCCGAGTGCCGACGGCCAACCGTTCATTCTCTCCGTAGATCGTAGATCGTAAGCCGGAGGAAAGAGCACAGTCGGAAGTCGGAAGTCGGAGGGGAAAGCCATTCTTCTCCTCCCTCGGCTCTTTGGACGGGGGAGGTGGCCGAGCGCAGCGAGGTCGGAGGGGGAGGCCATGATGATCCACTCAGCTTGCGTGCGTCAAGCCAGAGGTTCGGGCTGAGTGGTCCGACTCGGTTTCCCCCTCTGTCTCGTTCCTCGACATCTCCCCCGCGAAGGCCGGGGGAGAGAAGCGGAGAGCGAAGACCGTGAGCTGTAAGCTGTCAGCTGTACCATGTTTCACGTGAAACATGGTACGGATAGCTTCGAGATGATCGAAGGATGGCTAGGGATCGGCCTGGACGCCGGACAGAGAGCGGCGATCATACGATTCGAGCGATGGCTCGACGAGGAAGCCATCCCCGCAGGTGGAATCGGGCCTGCCGAGAGCGATCGACTGTTCGACCGCCACATCGTTGACTCACTGGCTTTCCAGCTGGGAATACCGGGGGATGCACGGACCGCGGTTGACGTAGGGGGCGGGGTGGGACTCCCCTCTATTCCCCTGGCGATAGCGCGACCCGATATCGAGTTCACGCTGGTGGAGCGGTCCCGCAGAAGAACGGATCTCGCCACGAGGGCGGCCAGGATCCTGGGTCTCAGCAACTACTCGGTGCTGACGAAGGACGTTTCCGCCATCGACGTGCACTTCGATGTTGCATTGTTCAGGGCATCGCTGCCGATCGTCCAGGCAGCGAACGCCCTCACTCTCTGCCTGGACCCTGCAGGGACGGGGCTACTCGCCGTTTCGCGTCAGGCCCAACGACCCTCTCTACCTAGTGCACCGGAGAGTATTACCTTCGCGTTGTCGCGTGAAGGCGACGGCATCCTTGCGTCGCCGTTCTGGCTCCTCAAGATGCGTTACTGCTAGCAAGTACAAGGAGCAGCACCGACCGTGTCGCATGGCAATATCATTGCGATCGCTAACCAGAAGGGTGGAGTCGGGAAGTCGACGACGGCTATCAATCTCGGTGCCGGCCTCGCTCTCCAGGGCGATTCCATTCTCGTGGTCGACCTTGATCCCCAGGGAAACACCAGCTCAGGTCTCGGCATCGACCGTGGCGCCATCGAACTGTCCATGTACGACATTCTGGTGGACGGTGTCCCCGCTTCCGATGTCCTCGAGCCGACATCCGTTCGGAATCTCCACGTGATACCGGCAACGATCGAACTTGCGGGGGCTGAGATCGAACTCGTTTCGATGTTTTCGAGAGAGCAGAAGCTCAAACACGCGCTCGCAGAGGTAAAGGAGGATTACGACTACGTCCTCATCGATTGCCCTCCGTCGCTCGGCCTTCTCACGATCAATGGACTCGCTGCAGCCGATGAGGTCCTCATCCCCATCCAATGTGAGTACTACGCTCTCGAAGGTGTCAGCCAACTCACTCGAAACATCGGTCTCGTCCAGAGTTCACTCAATCCTCAACTCGAGGTTGAAGGTGTGCTGTTGACGATGTTCGACGGACGGACGACCCTCGCAAGCGACGTTGTCGCCCAGGTACGGGAGCATTTCGGCGAAACCACGTACAAAACGGTCATCCCGCGCACGGTGAGGCTCTCTGAGGCCCCATCGTACGGCGAGCCGATAGAGGCGTACGACCCGATGTCGAGAGGAGCGATCGCATACAGGGAGCTAGCACGCGAGTTCAGGAGGCGGCATGGCAGCACGTAAGAGCGGATTGGGAAGGGGGCTCGATGCCCTCATCCCTCAGGACAGCAAGAGCGGAGCCTTCGAAACGATCCCGGTCGGTGAGATCGATCCGAACCCGGAACAGCCGAGAGATGACTTCGATGAACACGCCTTGGAATCGCTTGCTGCCTCGATAGAGTCCATAGGGCTTCTCCAGCCAATAGTCGTCCGTAGAGCCGGTGACAGGTATGCGCTGGTGGCGGGCGAACGACGACTTCGTGCTGCCAAGCTGGCGGGTCTCGAGTCCATTCCCGTCGTACTGCGCTCGGAGACCGACAGCAGAACCAACCTGATGGAGGCGCTCGTCGAGAACCTTCAGCGAGAGGACCTCACTGTCATCGAGGAAGCCACCGCGTACCGCCAGTTAATGGAAGATTTTGGTATGCAACACGACGAGGTGGCCACAGAGGTCGGCAAGAGTCGAAGTGCTGTTACCAATACCGTTCGACTGCTCGGTCTTCCCTCACCGATTCAGGAACTCCTTGTGAACGGTGGCCTCACACCTGGCCACGGAAGAGCTCTTCTCGGTACCGACGACGAGGCCTATGCGATCCACATAGCCAGGAGGGCGGTTGCTGAAGGGTGGACCGTGCGGAGGGTCGAGGAAGCTATGCGGTTGAGATCGACCCAGATGCGTCGCAGTGGTCAAGGCGATGGAAGCCCTCGGCCGGCCGCGATTATCGAACTCGAAGAACGACTCCAGGAGAAGTTGGGGACGAAGGTGCGGATCGACTACCGGGGCAAGGGCGGCAAGATCACGATCAAGTACGCTTCGGCTGACGACCTAGAGCGGATCTACCGTCACCTGTTCGACCCCTCGGGCTGAGACAACACCCGTTCTGCGTAGAGGGATGAGATGACCTCGGCGACCCTGGTGCCAACAGAGTCGTCCATGTCGGCTACCGACACGACGATCGCTGGTGATTTCGTCGTCTTGAGCATCGGCATGGTTCGACCTGCAGTTTGGAGGCCGAGCCTATCTGCAACGGCAGTCGCGATAGCCAACCCAGCCTCAGAACGGCTGTGTTCGGATCTGAAGTAGAGCACGCCTTCATCACCGTCGAACGGCACGAAGAACCCCACGACGATGTCAACGTTCAGTCGGTTCGCCCTCTGAGCCCTCACGGTGGGATCGGGCGCGGTATCGATGCTGCGACTGAGGATGGGGTTCGCTCCCACGAGGCGCATGCTTGCCGCGGCGGCGATCGCCGCCGACCACGTAGCTAACGCCTCTGGGCGACTACGGCAATCGGGGTCGACATAGATCCTCTGACCGGCGATCGAGTCCGGGAGGGACTGGAGCCACTGGCGTTCCCGCACCGCCTCTCTTCCCAGTTTCTGGGAGGTTCCGCCGATGAGGCGCAACTCCGTGGCCACGAGTTCACCGGCGATCCCATCTTCTGCAAGCCCCCTGTTGTGTTGGAAGTCCAACAGGCCGCCGAGCGTGGCGGGGCCGAAGATCCCATCGACCTTGTCTGCGTCGAATCCGAGGGAGTTCAACCGTGCCTGGAGTTCGGCGATGTCGTCTCCGCGCATCATCGGAACCCGGTGATACAGGAGTCTCTCGCCCAGCCGATAGCCGGCATCGACGAGGGAGCGCCAGGAGTCGGGACCGACGATGCCATCGGCTGGAAGACCGCGGCTGCGTTGGAATTCTGCGACTGCCCGACGTGTGGGTTCCCCGAACACCCCGGGATCATCGCCGTCTGTGGCGTGTCCAAGGGCTTGGAGCCTGGTCTGGATATCCCTGACCGGCTCTCCCCGATCACCCTGATGAAAAAGCCTCACAAGAGGAATCGTTGCAGGATTTGGGGCTAACTCAGGTAATCAGCCAGTTCAGCCTGCAGCTGGCCCTTACTTCGAGCCCCAACGAACCGACGCTTCTCCTCGCCGTTTTGGAAGACGATGAGCGTTGGGATGCTCATGACGGAGTACGCGGTCATCGTTCCGGGGTTCTCATCGACGTTCAGTTTCGCCACCGTGAGCTTTCCTGCGTTCTCGCCGGCGAGTTCATCGAGCGGCACGTCCATCATCTTGCACGGTCCGCACCACTCTGCCCAGAAATCAACCAGGGTTGGGGTGTCGGACGCGACGATCGATGCAAAGTCTGCATCTGTGGCTTTGGTCGTGTTCTGACCCATGTTGTCTCCTCTCGCGATCCCCGTGTCAACCCCGGGAATCAGATCCTGATTCCTTGCGGTCCTAAGCCTCGAGCCAGCGTTCGGCGTCGAGCGCTGCCTGGCATCCGATTCCAGCCGCGGTTACCGCCTGGCGATACACAGAGTCCGCAACATCTCCTGCCGCATACACCCCCTCGACAGACGTTTCCGTCTTGCCAGGCTCCGTAATGATATAGCCGCTCTCATCGAGTTCGATCTCGTCAGAGAACACGCCCGTGTTCGGTGAGTGGCCGATGGCGATGAATACACCGTCCGTCGACATCTCGCGTGTGTCTCCTGTGACCGTGTCCTTCAACACGACTCCTGTCACGAACTGGTCTCCTAGAACTTCTTCGAGGGTCGCATTCCATGCGACTTCGATCTTGGGGTGGTCGATGACTCTTTCGGCCATGATCGTCGATGCCCGGAACTCGTCCCTGCGGTGGACAACGGTCAGTTTTGATGCGAATTTCGTGAGGAACAGCGCCTCTTCCATAGCGGTATCACCACCGCCGACTACGACGAGTTCCTTGTCGCGGAAGAAGAATCCGTCACACGTAGCGCACGCTGAAACACCGAGCCCCCGTAGGCGCTCCTCGCCTGGGACGCCAAGCCAGCGTGCGGACGCTCCGGTGGAGATGATGATGGAGTCGGCCTCGTACAGATCTTGTCCGACCCAGACCTTGTGGGGGCGCTGTGAGAAGTCGACCCGACTGACATCGGAGCTCACGATCCGGGTGCCGAATCTCTCGGCCTGCTTCCGGATCTGATCCATGAGGTCTGGTCCCATGACGCCGTCAGGGAACCCCGGGAAATTCTCGACATCCGTAGTGATCATCAACTGGCCACCCCGTTCCATACCCTCGATCATGAGAGGTTCGAGCCCTGCTCGTGCTGCATAGATGGCGGCTGTGAGCCCTGCAGGCCCGGAGCCGATGATGAGGACCTTTTCGGCCATGATCACTCCTGTTGAGATGTGCGGTCTTTTGTGCGGTCTTGGGGGTAGCGCCGCGACCAGATCAGAGCTCCAGCCAGAATCAGAAGGAGGCCGACAACGGCGTACGCGGTTTCCGTACCCATCAGCGTCCCGAGGATACGGAATATTCCGACTAGCAGCCAGAATACGGCCGTCAGTCCGGCGAATAGTGCGATGATACCGATAGCCGTCGAGGTGATGCCTGCAGCGGCCCTGTCGACACTCATCTCGCGGATACGCGTGGCGATCGACTCGAGAAGGTCAGCTACACGTGCCGATAGCGGTGGATTTGCGTCTGCCATGGAGAACCAGACTAGCGACTCCTCGGATTTGGGCAGGGTGCCGTGAAGGCCAAACCGGAATGATGTCCCGTGGGCTGCCCGAAATACGTAGTACGAAAGAAAGCATCAGCCATCAGCCGTCAGCCGTCAGCCGTCAGCAGAGCATAGAAGGAAGGCGGGAACGTAGATCGTAGATCGTAAATCGCCAGAAATCGGATGCCCTCTCCGACCTCGCTGCGCTC
>JBDLIR010000013.1:0-13606 GCA_039714815.1 Actinomycetota bacterium
CCGGGTATATGGGACCGTAGATCGGGAATCTTGACCCGGGAACGCCTCTGAGTTCGTCTACGGATCGATGTTCGAGCCGGTCTTCGTCGCTTGCTCGACGGGGCGACCCGGGTCGTTCACATCTGACGCCGATATCTCGGGTCGGCTGGTGTCGATGTCTTGAGCCTGTTCGTCGCTGTCGTTAGATCTCCACCTCTCGACCTTGGTTCCGAGGGATCTCCAGGCCGACCGGAACCGATCGGCGAGCTTCGAGACGAGCGACTCCCGCTTGCCCTTCAGGATCACCACGCCTGGCGCCGTCGTGTGCCGCTCGGTCAGGATGCCCGTCGCTGTCGCGAGTTGAGGCATCGTGGTTCGCCCGGCGGTTCCAGCGAGAACGGCGAAGTCGATGCGTCGTGCAACGGTGTCCGACAGCGGGTCCGAAATGGCTGGCCCGGCGACGATGACGATATCGAATCGTTCGCGTGCGATATCCATCAAACTCCGTGAATTCGGCGAGGCCACGGCGTCGATGGGGTCGTGTGTGGCGGCGTCGATATGGAGTGATGTGAGGCGAGGCATCACCCGGGGCGTTGCATCGATCAGCTCATCGATAGCGGTTGCTGCCTCGGTCACAGGCTGATTCCGAACGAGAATCCTTGTCAAACTCGACGACTGGACTCCGTATTCGGCGAGTGCATTCGGCTCGTATGCGTTCGCATCGATCAAGAGCACATCTCTACTTGCGACGGCGTAAGCGGTCGCAAGGTCTGCTGCTAAGGCTCCTACCTCGTCGCCTGCCGTCTTGACACCGAAGAACCCGATAACCGATGGTCGCTCCTGGGTGATCGCATCGATGGTGGCTCTGAATGCCTGGATGTCGCGCCGGCGTCGTGAGACCGAATTCGGATACCAGACGTCCTGGGGGAGGCCGTCGGACCTGTTTCGATCGATCTCCCCGAGGCACGCGATCTTCTCAAGAGATGCCGCTGCCCAGACCGTCTTGCGGGCACTGTCGAGACCGATGAGAACGCTGGCGGAGACGAGCGCTCCAGCGAGCGCTCCAGCGAGCGCAAAGAGCCCAACGGGCCTCGCTGCCGGCGTCACATCGATCGCTGTGGGTTCCTCGAAGAAACCGCCTGGTGAGCGACCGTCGGCGACCTGGAGCAGTTCGATGTACTGTGTCTGGAGTTCGTCGGCCTGGGCTTGCATGGCCTCGAGGGACAGAGCGGTTGCCTTGTCGAGTTCCTCAGCCTCCGGAGGGTCGGGAATGCCGACGAGTTGCACATTGAGACGGTCGAGAACCCGTGCGTTCACTTCGAGTTCTTCTTCGAGGTCTTCGGTGCTCACGATGATCGGCTCGGGGGCAATCGTCGTCTCTGTCGTCTCTGTTGGATCAGACGGTTTCGTCTCCTCCTCAACGATGCCGAAGAAGTCGTCTTCGGTCGGCCGCGCCTCTGGGCTGAGTACCCAGATGCGAAGCTGGGTTTGCCGCTCGTTCAGCTTGGCGATCTCTTCGACGAGCACCGACCGTGTGCTCGTGATCTGTGGATCCTCGAGTGGCGGCTCTTCGACTGTCACGGCATCGATCGCGGTCTGAAGGGTCTCGATATCCGTGAGAAGCGAGTCGATGGACTCTTCGATCTGATCGATATTGAGCACGTCGGAACTGAGACTCTGGTACTGGCTCCTCAACTCGAGAGCCTGGGCGAGTGTCTCATCGCCATCCCGCCCGAGCGCGATGAACAGCAGGATGTTCTCCTCCCTGTCCACGTCGATCGAGAGTTTCGGGTTCTCGTTGAGTGTTTCTTCGAGTAAGAGTTGTGCCCTTACTCCTTCAGCCTGTGCGCTGATGTCCGAACTCGTGGAGTTGCCTCCCTTGCTCCCGGAGCCCTCGTTTGAATCTGTGTCGGAGAGATCGATGAACGTGACGGGCGCTTCGCCGCGCCACCTGGTCCGGATGGAGTCATTGTGGCTGGTTGCGAGGTATGTGCCGATGAATGCGCCAAGGACCGCAACGACGAGGACGATCCACCACTTGGCACGAAGAACATTGAATATGCTCCCGATTCCCATGCTGGCCTACTTCAGTATGTGCTAAACGGCTTCGGATATGAGTGATGCGAACGCCGACCTGTCGCTCGAGCTCCACTGCTTGTTCGAAACGTCGAGAAGGAGTTCCTTCAACTCGTCGACCGAACAGTGATGCGCAAGCAACTGTAGATCAGCTACTGCACCGCCGAGCGCCACCCTACTCGGATAGCCCGGTCGCGCAACCTGAATCTTGCTGAGACCGCTCGGCTCGAGGGGGTCGAGCGAGAGGATCTCCTCGTGCTTCTCTCCAGGCCGTGTCCCCGTGATCCGGACCTCGATATCTCTGCCGGGTACGAGCCCGGCCAGGCGAATCATCCGATGTGCGAGGTCGCCGATCCGTACCGGGTCTCCCATGTCGAGTACGAACACCTCACCACCTTCCGACAGTGCCGAGACCTGCAGCACAAGCTGGACGGCTTCGTCGACCGTCATGAAGTACCGCAACATCTCAGGGTCGGTGACCGTTACGGGGCCACCTTCTTGGATCTGACGCATGAAGGTAGGGACGACAGAGCCGCGTGATCCGAGGACGTTTCCGAAACGGACGGCGGTGTGTGTACAAATGTGGCCGAATTCCTCCTCGGCAGACTGGGTGAGCATCTCTGCCACCCGCTTCGAAGCCCCCATGGCGCTCGTGGGGGCAACAGCCTTGTCCGTTGAGATCAGGACGAAGTTCGAGACCCCGTGCCGGTGGCAGGCATCGATGAGATTTGCGGTCCCCGTTATGTTGGTCTTGACAGCTTCCGCTGGCGAGTTCTCGAGGATCGGCACATGCTTGTGTGCAGCAGCATGAAATACCACATCTGGCTTGAACTCGGAGAAGATCTGTTCGAGTCTCCCTGTGTCACGGATGTCACAGAGCTCTGTGGCCAGGTCCGAGGAGCCCTCCGACCATACGAACACCCCGTCGTAGAGATGTGTCTCGTCGTGATCAACGGCGAGTACCGCCTCGGGGGAGAAATTGAGGATCTGACGCGTGATTTCGATGCCGATGGATCCGCCGGCACCGGTCACGAGAAGCCTCTTTCCAGCGAGCAACTCTGATACGGGGCCCAGGTCTGTGATGACGGCCGGTCGTGGAAGGAGGACTGCAACGGAAACGTCCCGCGCATCCTGGAGCCGACCCTCTGCCGACAGAAGGGTGTCGAGTTGGGGAACGATCCTCAGTCGAACGTCAACCTGGAGGAACGTATCGACGAGTTCGCTCATTTGATCTGCGTCGAGGCTCTCTGCGATCAGGATCTGTTCGATGTCATACCGTTCGACCACAGCAGAGATGCCGTTGAGGGTTCCCAGTATCGGGACGTCGGCGATTCGCCTCGCTGTGATCTCGTCTCGTGTCGAAATGAACCCGACCACGTTGATCGGCTGCTCCCCGCGGCTGCCCTTGCGGGCCAGATCGGCGGCTTCGGTTCCAGTTCCGATCACAATCGTCGGCTCTGATCCTGTCATGCTCTGAACCTTGCCGAAGGAGAACATCCTCGACCTGAAACGCATCGCTCCCATGCCGCCAAACGCAAACGCCGACCCGAGGACTATGACACCCACGGGAATCAGCCTGATAGCGGAGCCGCTTGTTCCCTGGATGACAACGACGCCGATGAGCACCGCAATGCCGGCAGAGGCTCCAGAGATCAGGAGACGCATGGCCTCCTCCACAGAGGCGTACTCCCACTCGTGGCCGTACACACCGAACAGCAGGTTCGCTGCCAGGTGGACGATGATGATCAGTGGCAGCAAGAGCGCAAAACCCGTCCGAAAATCGGCGAGTGCAACCGGCTCGTCCAATCCGCGAAGCCCCATCGCTGCGGCATAGGACACGGCGACTGTGACCGCGTCGATCGCTGCGAACGTCAAGTCGGACCGTAGGCGGGCGGATGCTTGAGCGAATCGCTTCCCGAGCGGTGAGTTAAATCGCGGTCGCGCGTCAACAGACATAGATGGTCCCAATAGCCGTCGTTTCCCCCGGCACCCTGTATTCCCTTCTTCAGCCCCTGTGCCCCCGCCGCGGCCCTCCCGCGCGTCCCTGGCACCTTCCTCCCCGGGCATCCTAGCTCATCTGCGCCCGCTGTCCAGAGGAATTTCGTGGAGCCGACACGAACTCACAAATCAAAGCGCAGTCTTCCGAGCGGCCGTCCCCTGGCCAAACCGATATCGACAACTTAACGCGCTCTTAGTGTGTCGTTAGTCGGGGGCGCTTTTCACTGCCTCATTATCGGCGTGGTGATAGACCGCTCTTCCCCTGGAGTGGAATTGCGTCGGCGATCAAATTGTTAACACTCGGCCAGTATTCCCTGTAGCCGATATGTTGCACGGCCAGTACCTGCTGTCTTGAGGAGTTCCCCCCGATGAACACGTCCGATATCTGGAAACGAGACCCGAACGCGACGATGACGCTGAGAAGGTGGGCGGTTCTGGCTGCCCTTCTGATAGCCGGCGCCCTCATGGTGCTGGCAAATGGCCAGAGCGTGTCCGCTGCATCGACACGAGTGCTGGTCGATGGTGAGACGTTTCCCGACGGGTTCACCATCCCGGCAGGTGAGATCTGGGAGTTCGATCCAGATGCAGACGCCAAGGTGACGACCTCGGGCAACGTCATCGTTCTCGGAACGTTGCGCATGCGTCCGAACGACGCGTCGGTGGAGCATTTCCTGCAGTTCACCGGCATCGACGAGTCGAAGTTCGTCGGTGGGGGCCATTCGGCAGAGGGGACGCCCAACGACATAGGGCTGTGGGTCCAGGACGCTGGTCTACTCGACATCGCAGGAACGCCGGTGACTCCGTGGTCCTACCAGTGGGAGAGCGACTGGTCGTCTACAGATGACATCGTCGCCGCGCCGAACACGCCTGACGACTTCTCCACGTTCACCCAGGTCGACAGCGCTGCGGATGTTCCCCCGGTGAACGATCTCGGGTACGGCACGGAGTTGCTCAACCTGACGCGGAACGTACGAATCGAGGGCACGGAGGGTGGAAGAACCCACATTCTCATCCATGCCCCCAACGCACCGGTACCGCAAACCATCGAATATCTGGCCATACGCTATGTAGCCCCCTGGTTCGACGACACGGACGTGACAGGTCGATATGGCCTCCATCTACACCATAACGCGGACGCGACTGCGGGCACGATGGTCACCGGTGTCGTCGTTCGAGATGCCGACAACCATGCCTTCGTACCTCATGCTTCTCACGGAATCACGTTCACCGACTCGATCGCCTACGGCACCACAGGGGAGGCGTTCTGGTGGGACAGGTCGTCAGCGGACGCGTGCGGTGGTGTAATCGGGTGCAATGAGACGAACGATGTCGTCTACGACTCTGTCGTGGTCGCCGACACCGATGCTCCTCCCATCGGCCAGCACACGGCGACGGCAATGTGGATGGGCGGTGGGGAGAACCTCACGGTCACCAATTCCGTGGTCGTCGGCATGAGCGGGGGTTGGGGCACGAACGCGTCGGCGTTCGGCTGGCCCAACCCGGAACGGGGTGTGTGGAACTTCACGGACAACATCGCACACAACAATCATGCGAACGGCATCTTCGTCTGGCAGAACACGAGCGGGGAGGATGACGAGAACCATGTCGTCGAGGGTTTCACGGCTTACTACAACGGTAAGGCAGGAATCGAGCACGGCGCGTATGGGAACGCGTACGTATACAAGAGATTGACGTTGCTCGAGAACGCGACGAATCCGAGTCTGGGAGATTCCCAGTTCGGTGCGATCGAGTCTCATGCGCTCGGGAAGCCGTCCTTTACGACATCGGGTCCTGGTGCCACCGACACCCAGGAGTGGAACGGTGTCGCAACGGGTGGTGCGAAGCTCATCGTCTTGTTCCACGCTACTGAGGGTGACGCGGTGAGGTTCCTGTTCTGCGACTTCTCTGAGGTCGTGTTCCTCGAGGGCTCGAACGGCACCCCCGGCGGATACGACTTCATCGAGTGCGGCCTCGATGTTGCCGACTTCGATCGAGCCAGCATCGATCCAGACACCGTGATCCGCGTCCAGGATGGTGGCATTGCATATCAACTCATCGGTAACGGCCCGATGCAGTCCATCGCCCCGTTCTATGACGATCCCCAGCCTCCGGTCACCACAACGACGACGACCGTCCCGCCCACCACTACCACCACAACGACCGAACCCCCGACGACAACGACGACCAGGGTCAGGGGAACGACCACCACGACGACCGTCCCGCCAACGACCACAACCACTACCCAACCCTGTCGCAGATGTTGAGTGCTCCAGGTCTTCGCCGGTAGCGTCTCCCCAAGGTTGAGGCGCGACCGGCCGAGGGAGACAGAATGTGAGCGGCAGCGAGAAGCTCTCGGCCAGAATCTGGCGAGGACTTGCCCCGTTTTGGTGGACACATCGAGGCTGAGGGTCTATGACTCCTGGTAGGAAGGAGTCCGTGAACGGTGAACGGAGTACGGAGTACTCCTCCGATTCACAGGGTCAGGCCGATGAACAACGCTACGAGCGCGGCCTGCGCAACCGCGGCGAAGACAGCGATGGAGCGCACCGACCAACCACGGTCGCGGAGCTGGTCGTATATGTGGGAACGGTCTCCCGAAAAGACCGGTGATGCGTTGCGCACCCTGCGCGCGATCGTGGTGATGAGATCGATGAGGAAGACGCCGAGCGTTCCCAGGGTCAGGTACAGGGTTGTCGCGACGTGTCCGCCGCCCCCGACCAAGATTCCATATCCCAGGACCATTCCGATCGTATAGGCACCGTTGTCTCCCAGGAAGACCCGCGCAGGCTGCCAATTCACGATCAAGAACCCCGCAGCGCTCGCCGCGATCACGAGTCCGAGCTCCGGATCTCCGAACCCGCCTCCTCCGGCCAACGCCAGACCGAGTCCGGAAACGATGGTTACCGATGCGACGAGCCCGTCGAGTCCGTCGAGGAGGTTCACAGCATTGATCGCGACGACGACCACGGTCACACCGCCGAGCATCCCTGCGACCGAGTAGGTTCCCGGATTGATCATCAACACGAGGAACACGGATGCTGCGACTTCTACTGCCAACCGGATCCTCGGGGAAACCGTCACCGCATCGTCGACGAGCCCGAGAGTGAGCACCGCCGAGGTCGCTACAAACAGCACGGGGTCGAAGATACCTTCGATCAGCATCCCGATATGGAGCCCTGAGAAGACGCCGATGCCACCGAGAAGCGGTGTCGGGCGCGTGTGAACCTTCAACGCACTCGCTGCTGGTGAATCCACGAGTCCGAGCGCAGGACCGACCCAGATCGACCCGATCGAGCACCCGAGGGCGATCAGGAACGCCGCAGCTACTCCGACCATCTCAGCACCATTGAACGTTCTCCTGCATGAACCTCGATAACGCCTGATTCAACGAATCCCATCTTCTCGTAGGCGGCGATCGCGTGGTTGTTGTCAACCGAGACGACGACGTTCACGGCATCCGCGCCCATGTCTGCCATCTGAGAGAGGAACATGCTGCCGAGGCGCGTACCCAACCCCTGGTTGCGTGCTCCGGGGAGCAGCGCCGTTGCGAGAAGCTCCGCGCCCTGCACGGTTGCCCCCTCGTAGTTGAGGCTCTCCCACACCCGTTTCATGACGCTCGGCCGCATCGCTGCTGGGAGTGCCGCAAGTGCGGCGGACACGCCGCGGCGTTTGATGAACGTTCGATAGAACTCTGACGTGTCGGCGACGCCAGCGACGAAGCCAACGGGGCCGTGCCCGTCGTCCGCAACGATCACCACGGCTCCCTCGGCATCGATGAGGGACCGGTACAGGACGCGCATGAACCGATGGCCGAGGCTCGGAAGGAACCCGGTATCGATACCCGCCGAGTGCAGCCCGGCAAGCGCCCGGGCGTCATCGGGAGTGGCGCGACGGATGTCAACACCCGTCGTATCGACATCCTGGTGGAGCTCTACACCCTTTCTCCGCGCCACCTTCTCGTACGCCGACAGGACCCGCTGCACGACATGTGACTCATCGAAGTGCTCCAGTGCCCGAGCGCGTCCGCGGGTCCCCATCGTTCGTCGCAACTCGGGATCCGACCCGAGTCTCCTGATCGACGATGAGATAGCGCCGGGATCGAGGACGGGAATGAGATAGCCGTTGAGACCGTGTTCGACCACGTCGCGGCATCCTCTGATGTCCGTTGCGATGACAGGGAGCCCGGTTGCGGCCGCTTCCATTGCACTCCGGGGGAAACCCTCCCTGTGAGAAGGGAGTATGAACATGTCCATGGCGCCGTAGAGCTCGTCGACGTCCGTCCTCATCCCGAGGAATCGGACTCCCTCTCGTGCTGCGCTCTCGATCATCTCTGCCGGTAGGGCGTCTGCCTTGTCTCTGTCATCAGGGCCGACGCATACGACCAGGTATTCGTCTCCGAGACCTAGTGCGGCTTCGAAGAGCTCTGGATACCCCTTCTCAGCCACGAGCCTGCCGACCGCACCGACGACGATGGTGGTATCTGAGGCGCCGATCTCGGCTCGAAGCTCCCTCCGGCGATCCCTATCGATCCTGTCCGGGGTGAACTTCTCGAGGCTCACTCCGTTACCGAGGTGCCAGATGTGGTCCCTCGGCGCGAGGTGCAGCCGTTTCATAGTCTTCACATCCTCGATGCTCTGAACGAGTTCGGCATCGCTGAAACGGGACGCAATCGCCTCGAGGAAGTACACCAGGGCGCGCTTTGCGAGAGGATCGTCGGGTGCGGCGTAGATCCCGTGGACCGTGTTCACGACAATCGGCACGCCGGCGATGCGTCCAAGGATCCTGCCGTACAGGCCTGGCTTGGGATTGTGGGTGTGTAGGACGTCGAAGTGTTCTGAGCGAAGGATGCGCCACAATTCGCGAGCTGCCTTGGCGTCGGCTACGAGGTTCATGCCGCGGGTCGATGACGAAAGAGCGATGTGGCGGATCCCGGCAGATTCGATCTCGGCGACCCACGGTCCAGGGGCGCTGATTCCAGCCGTGTCCCAGCCCAGATCGCGCGTCGATTCGAGTTGGGGGAACACGAGGTACCGAAGACTCAAGTCAACCGTTGTGAGGTGGGCGATCTTCATCGCTGTCTCGCCTCCGTAACGGCCTCGTCCAAGATAGCGTCGTACCGCGTGATCGCTGTTTCGAGCGTGTAGTTCTGTGCAACGAACGTGCGAGCGGCCTCGCCCATCGATGCCAGCCGCTGCCGATCACGAGCTAACGCATCGATCGATGCGACCATCGTGTCGGTGTCTCGCTCTCGTACGAGGATCCCCGTAGTTCCATCGATCATCGTCTCGGAAGTACCGCCCACGTCGAACGCGACAACCGGGACGGATGCTGCGCCGGCTTCAAGCGCAGCACCGGGCAGCCCTTCGGTTCTCGACGTCAGAATCAGGACGTCTGCCCATCGAAGATGAGGAGTCACGTCTTCGACAGGGCCGGTGAACTCAACCACATCGTCGAGGACCATCTCCCTCGCGTAGTCCTTGACCTCGGCGGCGAGAGGTCCATCACCGATCATCCGAAGCATCACATCGTGTGATCCACGCAGGCCGCTGACGACGTCGAGCGCCCCGATAGGGTCCTTCTCATCGGAGATGCTGCCCAGGTACACCATTCGCAGTTCCTCGTGCGGATCGCCACCATCGACGAAGTAAGCAGGAGCCACCCCCGTATGGGCAACGTGGATTCGCTCGGCGTCTACATGGAGATCGTCGACCAGTTGCGTCCTGGTCATGTCGGAGACCGCGAGCACCAGATCCGCCCTGCGGTGGAGGAACGTCTGGAGCCTTGCGTGGCGTGTGGATCTGATCCAGTACCGTGGCTCACCGATGCTTGCATAGGCAAGGACCGGGTTTGGCCTGAGGCCCACCCTCGCCGCGATCGCGTAGCGGAGGGTTGCGCCACCATTGGCCAGGATCACCGACGGACCCGTGTCCCGGATGCGACTGCGCAGCGAGCGGACGGTTCCGAGGTCGATACGCCCGAGGCTCCCCCGGTCTGTGAGCGTCGAGGCGCTCACCACGCGATCAGATGTCACCGATTGCAGCGCGACGAAGTCGACTTCCCAGCCTATGTCACCCAGACCTCTGGAAAGGTGCTCCCCGAAGACTTCGGCCCCTCTTCTGCGGTTGCTCGCCACAAGCACGAGCACAGATTTCTGCTGCTTGGTGTTCACTGCCGCATGCCCGTCCCATCGTCGTCATCAGCCTCCATGCCGTGCGTCCGCGTCATCGATGACCGTGGATGACGCCTGCGCATCGCGGTAGCCTGCTGATGGTTCGAGAGCATAGGCATGGCGGGTGGCGATAACCGGCTGCTCCTGCAGGAACATGCATATCCGCTGGTCGTCAAAGAAGGGGGAAGGTGTGGCACCCGGCTTGCGTCGAATCGCTGTGCTCGGCACCGTCTTCGTGCTCCTGGCTGTGCTCGCTCCTCATGCTGTGGCGCGCGAGCACGGTAGCGATCAGGGAACGGCATGTTTCCAATCGTCGACGGGTGCGGTGCCGATTCCCGATCTCGGGGAGGCGACATATGGCAGCGCCCAGGGCGGGCTGTACCCCGGCGGCTCGAACACGATCCCCACGGACCATGAGGCAGCGGGCCAGTGGCATGCATCCCAGATCGAGCCTCTCGATGGCGTGGGGAACCCCGATCCAGACGGTGCGATCGCCGTGGTCTCATTGGGGGTTTCCAACACATGGCGCGAGTTCCAGGATTTCATGGCGATCGCTGAGGGCAATACGGCACCGGCAGTCGTATTGGTCAACGGGGCCCAGGCGGGCGAACCGATCGCGAAGTGGGTCGACCCGCAAGGTCGCACGTGGGCCAATGTAGATGCGGCCCTGAGCGATGCTGGTGTTTCAGCTGACCAGGTGCAAGCAGCCTGGGTGAAGATCCCCGAACGTATCATGACCTTTGACGAACTCGAGCCGTTCCCGGTCGATGCTCAGACGTATCAGGCTGAGCTCGTCAAGGTCCTTCGGATCGCAAAGGACAGGTATCCCAACTTGCATATCGCCTATCTGTCGAGCCGGATCTACGGCGGGTACAGCGAGTCCGCCGCACCGAGTCCCGAGCCGCTCTCTTACGAGAACGGCTTCGGCGTCAAGTGGGTCGTCGAACAGCAGATCAACGGTGCACCCGAGCTCAATCACGACGCCACTGTCGGCACGGTTGAGGCGCCCTGGCTCGCCTGGGGCCCCTACCTGTGGGCGGATGGGATCATCCCTCGTGCGGACGGCCTCACATGGGAGTGCTCGGATTTCCGGCGTGACGGGACACACCCGACAAGTGAAGGGATCAGGAAGGTCGGCACGATGCTGGCGGAGCATTTTCTATCGGCGCCTACCGCCGTGGGGTGGTTCACCGTCACGGGTGAACCGGTCGAGATTGGGGAGCTTCCCCCGATTTCCCGCGACCAGGGGGTCAGTCCAGACCGCTCGACAGATCCTGGCTCCGATAGGCGGGAGCGAGATGCCAACGCGACGGAGAGGCCGTCGACAACGGCAATCGATGAAGGGGTGCACGAGACAGAAGCGCTGGACCAACCCGAGAGCGAGTCTGAAGGTCGTCCTTCGTCGAATCCATCGTCCCTCGTCCTCATCGTCGCTGTCATCGTTCTGGGGCTAGGGCTCGTTGCGGGTGTTGGACTCATCGTCGTGTCGCGTCGTCGAGATCAAGGGTGACGCACAGCGATGCGACGTACTCGGCGACCCGCTAGGGTTGCTGTGGGCGTTACGGTCGTTGGGGAAACGGCGAACGTGATATGGGCAGGAAACGGGCAGGGTCGTTGGATAGCCAGGGAGGATTGTTGTGGCAGATGTTGTGATCATCGGTGGGGGACCGGCCGGTTCGGTATTGGGCTCCTATCTATCGAAGGCCGGTGTGAGTAACACCATCTTGGAGAAGGCAGTGTTTCCCCGCGCCCACGTCGGTGAGTCGCTGGTTTCGTCAACAGTTCGGATATTCGACGAGATCGACTTCATCGAGACGATGGAGCGCGAGGGGTTCCCCCGAAAGTACGGGGCCGCATGGCATCCGACGAAGGGACGGGGTGAGTTCGCGATCCGGTTCGCCGAGTTCCCTCAAGAGGGAGTGAACCAGGATTACACCTATCACGTCGAGCGGAGCCGGTTCGACCAGCTTCTCCTCGAGCACGCCGCGGATCTCGGGTCCGAGGTTCGTCAGGACGTTGCGGTGCGCAAGGTGCTCTTCGACGATCAGGGCGTCGCGAACGGCGTTCGTGTCTCCGTCGGGGGCGAGATATCGGAGATACCGGCGAAGATGGTCATCGACTGCTCGGGCCGAAACACGATGCTTGGGTCCCAACTCGGCTTGCGGGACAAAGACCCGATCTTCAACCAGTTCGCTGTGCACGCCTGGTTCGAGGACATCCATCGCGGGGATGACGCTGAGACAGCAGACTTCATCCACATCTACTTCCTCTCGGTGGAACGTGGCTGGGCGTGGCAGATTCCGATCAGCGACACCGTGACTTCGATCGGCGTTGTTGCTGAGCGTGAAGTGTTCAAGCAGTCACGGCAGCGTACCGAGGAGTACTTCGATGATCTCGTTGGCACGAACCCTGGTCTGTCGAAGGCTCTGGCGGGTGCGACGCGCATCAACGACTTCAAGAGCGAAGCCGACTACAGCTACGGGATGTCGGAGTTCGTCGGAGACGGATGGATGCTCGTCGGCGACTCTGCACGGTTTGTCGATCCGATCTTCTCTTCGGGCATCTCGATAGCGGCTGAGGCGGCTAAGGCTGCATCCGAGACGATCGTTGCCGCTCTCGAATCCGGCGACTGGAGCAGGGAGGCGCTCAAGCCGTACGAGGACCGCATGAAAGCCGGTGTCGCGATCTGGTACGAGTTCATCCTTCTGTACTACAAGCTCATGCACCTGTTCACGTACTTCATCGATGCAGAAGAGCACAGATTGCAGATACTGCAATTGCTCCAGGGCGAGGTATACGACAGGGAGAACGCACCGGTGCTTGACGCGATGCGCGAGGTGATTCGAACGGTGGAGGAGACTCCCGGACACATCTGGGCGCCGAGCCTCACGGACATCCCGATCGACTGACCCGGTCCAACGGCACAGGCATACACGACAACGAAAAGGAATCATCATGGCAGATGTCATCCGTCCAGCGATCATCGAGTACATCACGGAAGAGTTTGTTCTAGACGGCTCTGACGTCGATGTTGCAACAGCGAACCTGCTCGAAGAGGAGGTCATCGATTCTCTCGGGATCTTCACCCTCGTGTCGTTCATAGAGGACAAGTTCGGTGTCTCCGTCGACCCGGAGGAGGTCAACCTCGACAACTTCGAGACGGTCGATGCAGTTGTCGGACTCGTTCAGCGGAAGATGTGAGGACAGCGGTCAGCTAACAGCCGTCAGCCGTCAGCGGAAGAGCACAGAACACAGACGGAAGGCGGAATTCGGACAGCGTAGATCGTAAATCGTAGATCGGAAGCCCCCTCCGACCTCGCTGCGCTCGGCCACCTCCCCCGACTTCATCAAGGGAGGGAAGCAATCTTCTTTCTCTCCCTCAGC
>JBDLIR010000014.1:0-13599 GCA_039714815.1 Actinomycetota bacterium
GCAAGCGCGCCTGCACCGATCTCATCAAAGATCGCCAGGGCCTCCAATCTGGCATCGGTGTCTCCGGTTGACAATGCAACCGCCTGCTCAAACGGCATATCACGATCGGAGAAGCCTTCGGCAGATGCCGACCAATCGCCGTCGAACAGCAAGCTCTCCGGCCCCTCGAAGTCGCCGTACGATTCCTCCGACAGCAGGCCAAGGAGCCATACCCAGAGTCCGGAATAGCCCTCTGACTCACGAGCTACGCTGCGCTTCGCTTCCTCGACGGCGGCATCGGGATTGAACGACACATCCGGATTGATCCAGTGCGCTCGTGCCAGCCCGGTGTGCACTCCAGGCATGGTCGCATCCCCGTCTCCAATCCTCTCGAAGACATCGTTCAGTGTCGCCGTCGCCTGCGGGCTGCCTCTCATGACCTGGGAGAGACCAACCATGAGTAACGGATAGATGGAGAGATTCTGGCGCGGGTCACTCCAGATCTCGATCGCTGCGCGAGCATCGTCCTCAGCCTTCAGCAGCTTTCCTGAGAGGAGGTGACCGTCCGCACGACCCAGGTACGCAAACGCACGTAGATCCTCGAGTTGGTGATCTTCAGCGAAGCTGAGCGCCTCAGTGACGAATGAACGATGCTGAGCGCCCTGCTCAAACGTCCAAGCGACAAGCCTGTACTGATGGGCGATCCTCGCTGCCTCGACATTGCCCGTCCTGCTTGCGATCCTCAGGGCGTCGGCAGCAATGGTCATGCCATGACTGGTGGATCGAGCTGCCCACGCCTCAATGGCCCTGACGTAGGCGTCAGGATCGACGACACCCATCGCGACCCCCTCCCGATACGCCCGATTCACTGCCTCCATCGCAATCTCGATGTCGTCGCGAAGTACCAGGAGCTGCGCCTGATCTGCGAGAGCGAGCATCAGCTCCGCTCCGTGCGTCCCGTCATCGAGGAGCGCCACTGCGCGAGCTGCGTTCTGCAGTGCTTTGTCGGGATTCCGTGTACGCCACAACAGAATGCTCAAACGGCGAAGGCTCACAGCCAGCCGAGTCTCTGAATCTCCCCTTTCGAGAATCGCTACAGCACTCTCGCGCAACTCGCAAGCTCGTGGGATGTCCCCCATGACCTGCTCGGTCTCTGACCAGGCATCGAACAGGGTTGCCCGCTCGGCATCGCCGATGCTTCCCAGCAGCGGTTCGAGAAGTTCGAAATGAGCCCTGGCTTCACGGAAGCTACCAGCGTCCACGGCGTCGAGTGCCGCCTGAGGCGCTTGTTCCACAATTGCATTGATCGCTCCGGCCTCCTTCGCGTGATGGAGAATGAGCGCGGCATCGGCGCCCTGAGCCGACAGCACATCCACGAGCTTCTGATTGAGAGCGATTCGTGTACCTGCAGGTAGGGTCGCCTCCACGCCCCGTCGGATCAGCTCGTGTTTGAACGCCAGGTGATCGGGTCCCACGATCAACAGTCTCCTGTGGGCCGCCTCGTCGAGATCAGCGGGATCGATCTCCCTGCACAGGTTCGCGGTGGTCAGGGACAACGGTTCGGGACTCACCGACACGATCTCAACGAGACGTCGGGCTCCAGGGCTCAACCGGTTCAACCTGGCAACAACGATGTCAGATATCGAGCTGGGAACGATCTCGTCGGATTTGAGACTCTCCAGGACGAGGAGCGGATTGCCGCCCGTAACGCTCCAGAGTTGCTCCACGTCGCTGCGCCCGGCGATCGCTGCCACTGTGGCCATCGTGAGAGGCTCGAGTATGTCCTGGATCACAGATCTCGCAGGGACGTCGCCGATGACGAGACGAAGTGGATGATCGGGAGGCACATCCTCCTCCCGGAACGAGAGCACAAGCACGCCGTGGAGGTGGTTGATTCGTCGGGCCAACCGACGAACGACATCCAGCGTTGCCTGATCGGCCCAATGGACATCATCAAGGACGAGGATCGTTGGCCTCATGCGCCGGTCAAACAAGCTGTAGAGCAATCGATACAGCCCCTGGCTGTCGTTCTCCTTCAGTGGTAGCCGGATCCCGGCGTCGTCATCGACCATGTCCCAGAACGGCTCGAGAGGTCGCGGTGTGGATAGATCGTCGCACGTGCCGAAGAGAACATGTGCGCCGTCACGCTCCGCGGAAACGAAGTCACGAAGCAACGCCGACTTGCCCATGCCGGCCTCGCCGCGCACGAGAACGACGCGTCCCTCACCGCGCCGCGCATCCGAAACAGCGTCAGACAGTAGAGCACGTTCTCTATCTCGCTGTAGTAGTTCCAACAGCCCTCCCCGTCCACCACCACCGCATCGTTGGATCCGTGCCGATCACAGCCAAGATCTCGGTCAACATACCACCAACCGGCTGATCACGCCGCTGCAGACGGCGCGACGCGAACCGCGGGCTGTCGGCACCATATTGACGCAGAGAGCCCAAGCTGGGCTCGGGGCGCTTCCCATTCTGTGGGCTGGGGAACGCGTATACGACCATACGAACCCTGGGTTCAGGGCATCGTCGGGAGGTGGGGTTAGGAACCGAGGATCGCGGTGCCACTCGAGGCGAATGGCCCCAGGTAGGTGATCTTGAACCCATCTTCGAGACGGGCGAAGTAGTTGTCCTCGATGAGTGCGATCTCTTCGGGCGTTGCCTCAGGGTTGGCAACGGTGTTGACCGCCCCGGCATTATCCACGATGTGGAGCTTCGAGATCGGGGGGAACAGGTCTACGACCTCAGCGATGATGTCGTACAGGTCGATATCCGTGAGGGACGTATAGGTCTCGTCGTCGAGAAGTACAACGACGGTATCGCCAGGAGCATCCGTTTCAGCACGGTCGACGATGGCGTACTCCGGCGGTGTCAAGGTCGAGAGCGGTGCGGTGGTTGTCGTCGCTTCCTCGACGGACGGCTCCGTCGTTGTGGCAGTGGCGGCTGTTGTGAGTGGTGTGAACGAGGACGTTGTCGTCGACTCGGGCGCGGAATTCGACGTGCACGCCGCTGCGATGAGCGCAACCGCTACGAGGATGCCTGTGCGTTGAACCACTTTCACCTTCCCGATACTACAGGGCAATCATTTTTGTGTCTGTCTCCACTCGTCGAAATCGATTCCGTCGAGGAATTCCTCGTGATTGACAAGCCGGAAGAGCCTGGCGACTTCAACAAACGAGTCTTCAGTTCGCGAGTTGTGTAGCTGGATCTCGGCGAGGTCGAGAACGGGACGCCACGCCTTCGGTCCCATGGCGAGATCAACTCTCGATTCCCATCGCAAATCCGGCCGGTCCTGTGCCTCGAGCCAGAAACCTCGAAGCGACTGCGCTGCCCGCAGTGCTCGACGGACGTACTTCGCTTCGACCTTGGACAGGGAACCGTCGGTGTCCACCGTTTCGGTCCAGTCGACGAACATCTGCTCGTTCCATCTGGACGGATCCGTGACGACCGCCTCGTAGAGGGCTTCGACTGTCCTGACGCGATCGCTCATCCGCACTCCACGGCGACGAGATTCAAATACCCCTTCCGAAGACTGAGCGTCACGGGGCCAGGGGCGTAGGACACCTGCCCGACGACGGTCACAGGCAGTACTTCCTTGACGGTGGACATGACGAACACCTCATCGGCTTCGAGAAGGTGTTCGGATCGATATCGGCCGACCTCTGTTTGGATCCCGAATCGGTTCGCAGTTTCGATCGTCGCCTCTCTCGTGATCGATGCGAGAATGTTCGTATCGAGGCTCGGTGTGTACAGGGCACCATCACGGATCCATCCAAGGCTGAACGTCGGACCTTCGAGTACGACGTCGTTCTGGCCGATGAGGGCGGCATCGTCGAACCCCCGCGACTTGGCGCTGAGCGTGGCTGCCAGATTCGGCCCGTAGGAAAGGGTCTTCGCACCGGTCAGCTCGGATGTCCTCCCATCTGCGTGCCACGGTGCCTCGATGAGGTCGAGTTTCACCGACGCCGGGACATCTGGCGTCGGTTCGAGAAACACGACCACGACGTTGTCTCTCCCGAGGTGTGCGGAATCGAGGCCACCGGTCACATAGACACGCAGGACGCCGTCTCCACCACTGCCAACACGAAGACACCACGCCTCGAGGTCCTCGCGGGGCGGCAACGTGATGCGGAGATTGTCTGCGCTGTGCTCGAGGCGATCGAGGTGCTGGCGAAGCCGAAAGACACACCCGTCATACGTGCGCATCGCCTCGAAACACCCGTACCCCCGCTGGAACCCGATATCGAAGACGCTCACGGCAGCATCAGCCGGCGCCAACGCCTCACCGTTGATGAGCACAGGGCCGATCGCTCGATCCTTCATGGCCGGAATCTGTTGGTGATCGGGAGCCTGCGGTCCTTCCCGAACACCTTCGACGAGATCTTCACGCCAGGTGCGGCCTGGCGCCTCTTGTACTCGTTGCGGTCAACGAGCATCGCGATATGGCGAACGACATCGGGGTCGCACCCGGAGCTGATGATCTCCGTTGCGGTCATGTCATTCTCGATGTACTTCGAGAGGATGTCATCGAGCAGATCGTATGGCGGGAGCGAGTCAGAATCGCGCTGATCCTCGCGCAGTTCCGCTGACGGCTCCTTCTCGATCGTCGACGTCGGGATCACGTACGACACCGTGTTCCGCCAGCGAGCAAGGTCGTACACCATGGTCTTGTACACGTCCTTGAGGACCGCAAATCCGCCTGCCATGTCGCCGTAGAGCGTCGCGTAGCCGACAGCCATCTCCGACTTGTTCCCGGTCGCGACCACCATCCCGCCGAATTTGTTCGATATCGCCATCATGATCGTCCCCCGGATGCGAGCCTGGAGGTTCTCCTCTGCAACATTGGGAGCGGCATCGCCGAACAGCGGATCGAGGGCATCGAGGAAGCCCGCGAACAGGCCCTCGATCGGAACCGTATCGATCTCGATCCCAAGCCGCCGGGCGAGGTCGACCGAGTCCTCGACTGAACCCGAGGACGAATAACGCGTCGGCATCGTGACACCACGTACCGCATCGCTGCCGAGAGCGTCGACCGCGATGGCAGCGGTCAACGCCGAATCGATTCCACCCGACAGTGAGATGACGACCTCAGTGAACCCGTTCTTCGACAGGTACCCCGAAAGCCCGGTACACAGTGCCTGATACACCTCGTGCGACTTATCGAGTTCGGGTGCGACCATCGGTGCGGGAATCTCGCTGCGGGTTCCCGGTCCCCGGGTTACCGCAGTGGTGCTGAGCCGGGCAACATCGGTCACCGGCACGTCGATGTCGACGACAAATCGGTCTTCGGTGAACTGGGGGGAGCGATGGACGAGGGATCCGTCGGGTCCGATGACCATGGAACCGCCATCGAAGACGAGTTCGTCCTGACCCCCCACAGAGTTGACGTACACGACATATGCGTTGCACGCGAGTGCACGCTCGGTGAGCATCTCGAGACGTTCGTGCGTCTTGCCGATGTGGAAGGGTGATCCGTTGATGTTGAGCAGGACCCTCGCTCCGCCGTCGGCCTGGACCGTTGGCGGGCCGTCATCCGTCCAGATGTCCTCACAGATGGAGACCCCGCACTGGATGCCCGCGATCGTGTGGAGCACGATCTCGCCTGTGCCGTCAACGAAGTACCGCGCCTCGTCGAAGACGCCGTAGTTCGGTAGGAGTCTCTTGTGATACACATCGACGATCTCGCCGTGAGCGAGGACCGCTGCAGCATTCGACAGCGACCGTGCAACGGCATCGTCTTGCGGCCTCGACTCCGGCACCCGGTCGACGAAGCCAACGACCACAGCGGCTTCTCCGGACGCTCGAGCAAGCCTGTCGACCACCGCGAGATTCGCTTCTATGAACCCTTCCTTGAGCACGAGGTCCTCTGGTGGATACCCGCAAACAGCAAGCTCAGGGAGAAGGATGACATCGGCGGACTGGTTCTCAGCCCACCGCATGGCATCGAGGATCTTCGATTCGTTCCCTGAGAGGTCCCCTACGGTGAGGTCGAGTTGTGCTCCGGCGATCCTCAACGGCCGCTTCACAGACCCTCCACGGTCTCATCGATCAAGTGATCCACAACCGCGATCAGCGCATCCTGGTGCTCGGCACCGTCGGCCATCGTCCTGTGGTACACAGCCAATTGCCTGTCTGCGCTCGTCCCGTTGGCGACAATGTCCCTGATCCTCGCGACATGCTCGGTTGAGCCAAGCTCCTCGGCGCACTCGCTCGTGAGGTCGATGAGCTCCTCGGTGAGTTCATCCATGGGCACGAGTTTGCCCCTTCCGAAGTCGATGAGCGACTCGGACACACCGTATCGTTGCGCCCTCCAGTTGTTCTCGGCGATCAACATCCGTGAGTACACCCTCCATCGCTGGTTCCTCAACCTGCGCCTGAAGAGCATCGCGAGCAGCGCCTGGTACAGGGCACCGATCGCGATCGCATCCTCGTATCTCGTGCACAGGTCAGACGATCTCATCTCCAACGTCGGATAGCGATGCGACGGCCGGATCTCCCACCACAGTTTTGTCGAGTCCTCGATGACGCCGGCTCCGACGAGCGCGGACACGAAACGCTCGTACTCGGACCAGTCACGGAACTCGTCGGGCAATCCGGTGCGAGGCAAGCTCTGGAAAACTGCTGGCCGGTAACTCTTGAGACCGGTGTCGTCGCCGTGCCAGAAGGGCGACGACCCTGACAGCGCGAGGATGTGCGGGAGGAAGTAGATCACCTGGTTCATCAGATCGATCCGGAGGTCATCGTCCGCGATCTCGACATGCACATGCATCCCGCAGATCAGGAGTCTGCGCACAACGCCCTGAAGAGCTTGCTCCAGGCTGCGATACCTTGATTTGTCGGTTCGCTGCTGAGTAGCCCATTCGGCCATCGGATGGGTCGAGGACGCGATGATCGCCATGTTGTACTCCGCCACCGTCTCGGACACGAACCTGCGCATCGCACGCAGGTGCTCGCTGAGTTCCTCGACGTCCTTGCTCACCGGCGTACCGATCTCCACCTGTGACCGTATGTACTCCGGGCTGACCTCGCCGACCGGTGGGTTCTGGAGGGCCTTCAAGAGCTTGGTCGGGAGTTCGCTCACGAGGTCTCGTGTCGAACGGTTGACGACGAAGTACTCCTCTTCGATTCCGATAGTGAACCGCGGTCTGTTTGGGATCATGATTCCTCCATCCACCACGATAGCGCCATCCGCTTTCCGCTTTCCGCTCTCCGACTTCAGTGGTCAGCAGTCAGGGGAAAGCGGTCAATCCACCACGAGGAGGCCGACCTCTGCCAGGGCCGCCCGCAGGGCGCTCTCTTCCCCCGGCCGCACGGATACCGACAGGACACCGCCACCGCCATACGGGGCGTGGCGCATCTGGATATCACGGATGTCGGCGCTCGAATTCTCGAAGGCATGGCCGACCTTTGCGAGTTCGCCTGGTTCGTCAGCAAGAGCGACCCGCACCTGCACCGCCTGTGCCCCGAGAGACCTTCTCGTGTCACGGGCTTCACTGAGCATGCGCAACAGGCTGTCGTCGCGGGAAACGATGGCTGACTCGATCTCTGACAAGCGGTCACGAAGAAGGCCGATCGCATCGAGCATGGGACCGCGGTTGGTCTTGAGTATCTCCACCCACGGGATCGGCATCGAGGCGCCGACCCTCGTGAGGTCGCGGAAGCTGCCTGCGGATAGTTCGAGCGCTTCGGGCGTGTCCGACGCCCCTGACAGCAGAGCACCTGCAACGATGTGCGGGAGATGGCTCACGGCGGCCACCGCCCGGTCATGGTCAGCGGCGGACATCGTGATGATGCGAGCTCCGAGGTCGGTAATCGCTGCCGACGCGACGTCAACCGCATCGGCATCGGTATCGCTATCAACGACGACCCACGCTGCCCCGCTGAACAGCGACGCTGTGGCCGCACGGGGACCTGAAATCTCCCTGCCGGCCATGGGGTGGGTTGGAACGAACCTGAGTCCCGATGGTGCGGCGGCAACAACTGGCTCTTTCACCCCTGCGACGTCCATCGTTGGTATCGAAGTGGCGAGATTCGAGATGATCTCGATCGTGGCCTTCGGCGGAGCGGCGACGACGAGTAGGTCTAGCGATGTGTTCGTCAGCGTCTCGAGTGACCCCACCACCGTGTCGGCGACCGATCGGTCCTCGGCGATCGCCCTAACGTCGGGATCCGGGTCGAAAGCGGTCACGAGCCAGCCAGCCTTCCGGAGGCCGAGGCCGATCGAGCCACCGATCAACCCCGTACCCACTACCCCCACAGAACGAGGGCCTGTGTCGAGATCATGATGTGTCGAGGTGATGTCTGCCATTGTGCCGCTCGGTCGGTTCTACCGGCAGGCTAGGCAGATCGAGTCCGCAGCCGGCAGCCGTCTCCATTGTGCTGCCCCGGAAGGTCGTGGAAGAAGGAACACTCCTACTCTGGTGGCATGGAACGAGTACTTGTGACCGGGGCGGCTACGTGGACAGGGGGTAACCTCGTCCGACGGCTCGCTAAGCGCGACGACATGGCTGTGTTCGCAGTCGACGACCGCACACCCGGAATCCGGTCCGACGCAGAATTCAGAAGGATGTCTCTCGACGGTCTCGACCTCGCCCGGTACGTACTCGAGGTCGACCCAACAATGGTGATACACCTTCAGTCCGTGCACAGAACTTCAGAAGCGGGACGCAGTTCGTCCTCGGAGGATCGCATTCTCGGCTCTCTCGGGCTCTTCGGGGCGATCGAACGGCTCACCTCGGTACGTTCTGTGATCGTCAAGTCCGACACGGCTATCTACGGAGCCAGCCCGCGCAATCCCTCATTCCTTGCCGAAACCACACGGCCACAGGGCAAACAGAGCCGCCACCAGCGAGATCTCGCCGAGATGGAACGTTTCCTCGGCGAGGCCAGAGAAGCGCACCCCGATGTCGTCTTCACGACCCTGCGGTTCGCACCGATATTCGGCCCGAGAGTCGGTAACTCGATCAGCCGATACCTCACACTTCCGGTTGTGCCAACACTTCTCGGCTTCGACCCAAGGCTCCAACTCATCCACGACCGCGACGTCGTCGATGCGCTCGAGCATGCGATCGACAACCCAACGGATGGCACCTTCAACATCGCGGCGGACGGCCAGATCTACCTCTCGAGAATGCTCCGGCTCGGGCGGCGTATCCCCCAGCCGCTCCCTGGCAAGATGTTCGATACCGCCCTGCGGGGGATGACGAGGTTCAACGTCCCGGCGCCTGACCATCTCAAAGGTCTCATGAAACACGGTCGTGTCACCGATACAACCCGGATGCATGAAGGCTTCGGCTTCACGCCAACACACACATGTCGCCAGACCGTTCTCTGCGGCTACGAACGAATCGATGCGAACCATGAAAAGACCTGACTTCGCATCGCTCACCAAGCGTGAACTCCTCGAGATCGCTCGTGAACGCAGCATCGCCGGGCGTTCATCGATGTCGAAAACAGACCTCATAGAGGCGCTCACACAGGATGCGCCAGATTCACAGGAAGAAAGGGATCCCGAAGTAGAAGTCGTTGATGAAGTCCCCGATACCGATGGCCTTGGACCGATTCCGCTTCCGGGAATCTCACCTGATGATCGTGCCGAGGCGAGAGCGAGACGGGCAGCACTCGATGACCGGTTGAGCCAGTTCGTCGACCGATCAACCCACTGCTCCTGGACGAGTATCGAAGGCCATCCTTGCGGCCTGCCGGTGATAGCAGACACGTCGGCGTGCGGCCTTCACGGCGATGGCTCGATCGCAGACATACCCATTCCACTCACCGGATCTCTCAGTTTCTCAGCCTGGCCGACGCTCTGGCGCCACATGAGCCTCGCAACCTACGACCCCGACCCCTTCGGCTTGGACCCCGTAATCGCGGAGATGGCCTGGAACCTCCTCAACGGGCTCTACTACGACTACTTCCGCGTAGAGGTCGAGGGGATCGAGAACATCCCGGCCGCCGGCGGTGCCGTCCTGGTCGCGAACCACGGGGGCGCTGCTATCCCGTACGACGGAGCCATGCTTGCCCTCGCGGTGATGAATGAGGCAGCGACACCTCGCCGCGTTCGGGTGATCGGAACCGAGATCTTCAACATGCTCCCGTTCATCAGCCACCTCTATCGCAAGATCGGCGCCGCATACGCTGCACGTGATGACGCAAGGGAACTCCTCAGAAGGGGCCACCTGCTCGGTGTCTTCCCGGAGGGTGAACGGGGTTTCATGAAGCCGGTCTGGGAGGCGTACCGTGTCGGGCGTCTCGGAAGGGGAGGTTTCGCCGATCTCGCCCAGGACGCTGGAGTACCGATCGTGCCGGTGGCGATCATCGGCTCCGAAGAGGTCCACCCTGCGGTGATGGTGTCGAAACGCCTTGCACAGCTCGTCAGGCTGATCTTCCCCGAGCAACGGGTGGAGGAGATCGCCATCGCCCTCAACCCGATCCCGCTCCCGATTCGATGGAGGATCAGGTTCCTCCCACCCGTTGGGCCTTCAGGGGAGGGAGAACCCATCGATGGCCTGGAGCAACTCGAGCGGGTCGAAGACGTCCGGCGCTCGATCCAGGCCGCACTCGACGACATGCTGGCGAGCCGGACCACAGCGTTCTAGGAAGAGCGTCGTCCGCTCTCCGCTCTGCGGTCCTTGGTACTTCGTCCTTGGTCCTCGGACAAGATTCAATGTGTGACCTGCCTCGTCCAGGTACCGAGTACGGCGCTCAGCTGACGGCTGTCGGCTGATAGCTGATGGCTGTCTCGATCCATTGACACGATTTCTGACAGTGTTCCACCTACGATGACCGGGTAACTCGACTCCCTAGGAGGGAACTATGGCTGACAGCGAGGGCCTCGGCGGCCTACTCGATTTCTCGTTCACGAAATTCGTGACCCCAACCATCATCAAGATCCTGTACATCCTCGTACTGGTGTTCGGCGCTCTCTTTTGGATCGTCGCTCTGATCAGCTCGATCTTCAGCGGATTCGCTGCGTTCCTTGGCGTGCTCGTCTTCGGAACACTCGCATTCCTCATGGCGATCCTGATGTATCGGATCATGTTCGAACTGGTGATGGTCATCTTCTCCATCAAGGAGAACACCGACCGGCTCCCGTAGCCAGCACCCAACCCGATCGAAGCCCCGGTGCCGAACCGGGGCTTTGTCGCGTGGGAAGGCGCTCGCCGCTCTCCGGCCCCGGCTCTGGACTCTCGAGAGGCAGCGCAGTGCTCTGACAGATGGTGGATAACGGTCCTCGGACTTCCCTGACACAATGCTTGCATTTGTTAGCACTTCGCTATATACTGCAAACATATGAAAGCACCACAGCTTGACGAGGTCGGATCGTTCATCAAAGAACAGCGCCAAAAGAGTGCGCTCTCCATCCGAAAACTCGCTGAGATGACCGGCGTGTCGAATCCCTATCTATCCCAGATAGAACGGGGCATCCGCACTCCTTCAGCAGAGATTCTGCGCTCAATCGCAGGGGCGCTTTCGATACGGACAGAAACGCTCTATCAGCGAGCGGGACTCCTCGACCCGAAGGAGACCCAATCGGTTGAAGACGCGATCACGGCCGACCCAAAGCTCACAGACAAACAGAAGAATGCGTTGATGGAGATCTATGAGAGCTTCGTCAACACGGATCAGGAGTAGCAATGACCAGACTCGACACACAAAAAGAAGCAGTCACCAAGGCTGCCAAGACAGTGACCGACGCGACGGTGTCAGCAGGCACCAAGGCAGTCGACTTCACAGCGACCACGGCCAAGACCGTCGCCGACAGCCCTGTCGTCACAAAGACGAGGGAAGTCTCCACGACCACAGCCAAGACCGTCGTTGACAGCCCCGTTGTTGTCAAGGCCAAGGAAGTCACCACGACCACAGCCAAGACCGTCAACGATCACAGCCTCGTCGTCAAGGTGAAGGAACTCGGCGCATCTGCAGCGAGCACCACGACCGATACGGCCAAGGTCGTATTCGACAAGGCATCTACCGTGGCGACGACAGCCCTCGATATGGTCAGCGACCTGCCACTCGGCGGCAAAAACGTCGGCGAGCGGGCACAGCAGACCGTTGACACCGTTCAGGACAAGATCGATGTCGATCAACTCCATGATCAGGTTGCGAAGCTTCGCCACCAGATCGACGGCGTTGTTGAGTCATGGCAGGAGTCCTTCCGTCCGTCAGCAGCGCACAAGGCCGAAGCACAGGTCAAAGAGACCGTGAAGAAGGCTGCCCCGGCAACGAAGACCGCTGCCAAGAAGGCGACCACCACGGCCAAGAAGGCTGCCCCGGCAACGAAGACCGCTGCTAAGAAGACCGCTGCTAAGAAGTAGCACCTCGATAACCAGCGAAAGGCCCCTGCAGATGTGCAGGGGCCTTTCTTCGTTGCGACGGGTTCAGAATTTCAGGAGTTGACGATCGGTTCGAGGGTTGATGCTCCGTCGATCCATCCCTGGACCATCTCGAGTGTCGGCAAGCGTTGCACGATGCGTTTCTTCGTATTGACCTGGTCGAGAGCTGTCATGAGATTCGCCGCGTTACGGCGTCTCAGCGACTTGATCGTCTCGACACCGGCAGCGGCGAGGAGGTCGGCGTATTCAGAGCCGATGCCAGCCACCCTCATGAGATCTGCTTGCTGTGCCCACGAGAGGAGGTCTGCCGTCGGTATGCCTGTGCGTCTGGAGACCCCGCTTCTACCAGGGCGAGAGGAAGCTTCTCTCAGAAGAGCCTCCGTTGTGCGAACCCTGCCCTTTCGCAGACGTGTGGCGTCGCGCTGACCGATCGATCGAATCGCGGAAATCGATGCCATTGATACCCCTTCCCTCACCCCCGCCAGGAGGCACTGCCAAGACGCGAGCCTACCGAAATCTCGTATCCGATGCCTGCCCGGGTCTCAGCGGCCTCCCGGCAGGTCGTCTGGAGAGGCAATGACCTGCGGTTCGAGATGATCAACCCAAACTTCCTCACTCGTGTGTGCATGGGTTGCGATCACGTCGAGTACATCGAGACTGCCCTCGATGCTCAAGAACCTGTCCCAGAGCCCGGGGCCGATGACAACAGGCCAGCCCTTTGCGTATCTGTACTTGGGGGTGACCGCGTCCGCATCGGTTTCACGGGCCGCGTCGATCAGCGTTTCGACGACGGTACGTTCGACGCCCGGCTGGTCCCCGCGCACGAGCACGACGAGATCCACGGATCTGTCCCGCATGACAAGGTCGAGTGAGGCTCGAATCGGCGACGCAGGACCCTCGCTCCATCCAGGATCGATGATGATCGTCGCTGTACCGAGGTCCGTTTGTACAGCGATCTCCTCACCGTTGCTTCCGAGGACGACGAAGACATCGTCGACCGGCCATCGAGCAACTTCGTTCACTACACCCTCGAGCATCGGAGTCCCGTGAACGTCGGCGAGGTATTTCGGGCCCTCGAACCCGACACCCGGTTCGGTAGCAAGCACAACAGCAGCAATGGACATTGGATCAGCCTACCGCTCACAGCTCACAGCTCACAGCCGAAGAATCGCCTTCCGCTTTCCGCTTCTCTCCCCCGGCTCTTTGGACGGGGGAGATGTCGAGGAACGAGACAGAGGGGGAAGCCGAGTCGTGCCACTCAGCTCGCCGCGCGAGGTGAGTGGGTCAT
>JBDLIR010000015.1:0-13166 GCA_039714815.1 Actinomycetota bacterium
ACGGAGTGGGGGAGGTGGCCGAGCGCCAGCGAGGTCGGAGGGGGAAGCCATGATGATCCACTCAGGTTGCGCGCGAGCCGAGTGGCACGACTCGGCTTCCCCCTCTGTCTCGTTCCTCGACATCTCCCCCGTCCAAAGAGCCGGGGGAGAGAAGCGGAAACCAGACACCAGAATGTCTCTTCTCTGGAATCTGGAAGCGAGCCTGCGAGCGATCTGGCATCTGGTATCTGGAAGCGAGCCTGCGAGCGATCCGCGAGCGCCAGCGAGCCTGCGAGCTTCAGGCGTGGCCTGAGAAACGGGCCGGAATGTACTCGGGATACCACATCTCCGCCTCGATCGCTGATTCGAGATCCTCGACATCGTCGGCAACCTCCTCGGCGATCGCCTGCTCCGCAACTGCGTGCGCGACAGCCCGAGACACATCGCGGACATGATCGATGTCCGGATACACCTGGCCAGCCTCGGCTAGTTCTGGTGGAGTCGCCGACGACAGGGCTTTCGCGGCTGCAAGGAACATCCCGTCGGTTACCTCTCGCGCACCCACGGCAAGAATCCCGAGGCCCATGCCTGGGAAGATGAACACGTTATTCGCCTGACCGATCGGATAGGTCTTGCCTTCGAACGTGACCGGTGAGAACGGACTACCTGTAGCAACGATCGCGGCCCCATTCGTCCACTTCAGGGCACTGGCCGGCGTGACCTCGGTGTGGCTCGTCGGGTTCGACAAAGGCATGATGATGGGCCGTTCACACGTCGTTGCCATCTGCTGGATGACGTCCCGCGTGAACAAACCAGGCCGCCCGCTCACTCCAATGAGTACCGATGGCTCGACATTGCGCACGACATCGAGCAGAGTCGGTCGCGCCTCATAGTGGTCCCAGTGCGCGATGGCCTCTGGATCGGTGGCGAGATCTGCCTTCATACCGTTCAGCCCTCGACGATCCGAAAGGATCAAACCTCGACTGTCGAGCACGAAGATCTGGTCCCACGCATCCCTGGCATCGACTCCCTCGTCGATCAGCGCAAAAGCGATCTGGTGGGCAATGCCATGGCCGGCAGAACCGGCTCCGGAGATAACGATCTTGTGATCGGATGCACTCAACGGGTGATGCTCACTCGCCGAGATGATGCCGGCCACGACCATCGCTGCTGTTCCCTGAATGTCGTCGTTGAACGACGCGATCTGCTTGCGATGTTTCGCAAGGTTTCCGAAGCTCGTCCGGTTCGCAAAGTCCTCCCATTGGAGTAGCGCGCCCGGGTAGACCTCGTTGACCGCCTGCACGAACTCGTCGATGAGATCATCGTATTCCTGACCACGCAGACGGGGTTCCTTGAAGCCGAGGTAGAGCGGATCTTCGAGCAACTCCGCGTTGTTCGTGCCCACGTCGAGAGAGATCGGGATGGTACGCGCAGGGTGGATCCCCGCAGCTGCGGTGTACAACGCGAGCTTACCGATAGGGATCCCCATGCCACCTGCACCCTGGTCACCGATACCGAGGATGCGTTCGTTGTCTGTAACGACGATGACCGGTGGCTCGAGGACCGGCCTGCTTCTCAAGATGCTTGCGATGTGCCCGCGGTCTCGTGGCGTGATGTAGATGCCGTGCGCCCTGCGGTAGATGCGGCTCCAATGCGAACAGGCCGCTGCGATCGTCGGCGTGTAGATGATCGGAACCGTTTCCGCGAGATTCTCGAGCACGAAGCGGTAGAACAATGTCTCGTTGCGATCCATCAGCCCGTTGAGGTAGATGTTCTTTCCGATATCTGTGGTTTTGAGAGCGTACTGGTATCGCACCCGCCCGAGCTGCTCGTCGATCGTCGAGACATGGGCAGGGAGGAGGCCCATGAGCTTGAGCTCTTCCCGCTCCTGCTGTGTGAAGGCATCACCCTTGTTCAAGAACGCATCGAGGAGGACGCCCTCCCCGGTGACATCGACGGACAGATATGGCTCGGACGTCTGGGAATCGACGAATGAACGGAACCTCATGACCTCATCCTTCCGGGACACGTCGGGATAGCTGGACGCATCCCATCATTTTACCTACCTCAGAGTCGATGGGATCAGCCACTAGCCGACAGCCGACGGCCGGGGTTCTCATGGGGAACCGGGGAGGGTTCCCGGGTAACGATCAGACTGCGAGCGGATCCGGGCCGTACTCGTTCGGACCGCTGTCTCCTTCGAGGAACCCTGTCTCGACGAGCGCCCAGATTCCCCCGATAAGGGGAACGAGCCCGATGAGGACCCACCATCCGGACTTACCGCGGTCATGCCAGCGCTTGATGCTGATCGCAAGACCCATCCAGACCATCACCACGTAGAACGCGATCGAAAGGATCACGACGATCGCCCATACGACGACCGAGTTGATCGCCACTGCGATTCCGAAAAGGATCCCCATAGCGATAGCGATCGCCCACGATGCGGCAGCCCCTGCCCAGAATTTTCCCCTGTTGATCCTGCCGTCGAACTTGAAAAGAAGGTCGACCCAATCAATGTTCTCCACAAACACTCCCATCCTCGATGCTGACCCCATCCTAGAACGCAGCCGACACGACCGGGGTCGTTGGCGAGGCGAGATGTCGACGGGGCAAGCACATCCGCGCCGTGACAACGAACCTGCAGCACTGCGTCATACTATGTTGCGCATATGGCACCCGACACCACTGCCGGGCCCCCGGCAACGAAGGACAACACGCTCCGTCAAGGGATAGCGATCGTCGTCGCCATCCTTTTTGGACTGATGCTGATCGCCGCAAACCACGCCGGGTGGATCGCCACCACCATCCTCGATCGGGACGTGTTCGTCGCCACACTCGAACCCCTTCCCAAGGATCCAGCGGTAGCACAGGCCCTGGCCCAGGAGGTTGCAACCGGGATCATCGACTCGTTCGAGGTGCAAGATACGATCGCCGAAAGCCTCCCACCTGATCTCTCCTTCATCGCTCCACCGCTGACCGACGGCATCGAGGGACTCGTCACAGACATCGTCGCAAACATCATCACGAGTGATCCTTTCACCGAAGTTTGGAGATTCACGCTCGAAGCGTCGCACAAGGCGGCAACTGCGTACGTCGGACTGTTCGACGGCGACATCCTCACCACCGACGAGGGGAAAGCGATCCTTGACTTCTCTGATGTCGGCGCCCAGGTGAACGAGAAGCTCGACGAGGCCGGATTCGACGTTCTCAAGGGTGCGGAAGTCGACCTGAAGATTGAACTGTTCGAGCTCCCGGATTCAGGCATGATCCGTGCAATCGTTCAGATCATGACCGCTGTCCGCTGGGCAGTGTTGATTCTCACATTCGCTCTTCTCGCCGTTGCGTATGCGGTGGCGACGAACAGGCGTCGCATCTCACTGTGGATCGGCGGGGCAACGATCATCGCAATGCTCATTTCGCTCATCGGCATGCGATATCTGCGCTCCGCTATCACGGGGGGTATCGAAGACCCGGTCACCGAAGCCGGAGCACTTGCCGCATGGGACATCGTCTTCCAACGATTCGTCGCCCAGTCGTGGATCGTGCTGCTGATCGGTGTAATCGTCGCCTTTGTCGGGTGGGTGACAGGCGACTCAGACCACGCACGATCGGCGCGATCTGCGTTCGTGAACGCAAGCAAGCGAACCGGCGAGGATGGCTCGGAGCCTCCAGAGTTCGCTCTTCTTGTTGCGTCAAAACGCAGATCCATCGAGTGGCTCGCGCTCATCGTCGGTGCAGGGGTACTCCTCATCGCCCCGCCACTCGCCATCGGAGCGGTCCTGCTGCTCGTCGCGTCCATCGTGGTGATCGTCGTCGCCGTCGAGTTCATCTCTGCTAGCGCTTCAACATCTACGACTCCACACGACTCCGAAACGACCACGGCCCATCCCGACGCCGAATAGGGGACCCGGTCGACGATCACCGCCGGTACATCACCGTGCGACTGTGTGCCAGACCGGCCTACGGTATGGCGTCTACGCGACACTCGGAGACACATGAGCGACCCTACAACCATCTCGATATCTCAAGACGATCCCGTCTTCAACGCTGCAGATACCGACCCGGCCGTGTCGCCGGCAGACGACTTCTATCGATTCGTAAACGGGGGCTGGCTCGACGCCAACCCGGTCCCCGACGAGTACCCGGCGTGGGGGGCGATACAGGAACTCAACTCCCGCACGGAGGACGTTCTGCACGAGATCCTCACCACGGCTTCGAACGAGCAACACCCTGAGACCCTCGCCGAACGGCTAGTCGGCGCCCACTTCGCGGCGGGGATGGACACCGACCGCATCGAGCACCTCGGTATCGCGCCGATTGCACCAATGCTCGAGAGGATCGACTCCGTATCCGACAAGGCGAGCCTCGCCACTGTGGTCGCAGACCTCCATCGCGACGGCATTGGCGCCTTCTTCGGGGTCGCGGTGTCTCCGGACTTTGAGGACAGCAGCGTGAACCTTCTCTGGATCGGTCAAGGCGGTCTCGGCCTCCCCGACCGTGACTACTACCTCAGAGACGACGACACGTCCAAAGGACTCCTTGCTGCATATCGGGAGCATGTCAACACGATGTTCAGCCTCCTCGGGCGCGCCGACCACGAATCGGCAGCCGACAAGGTCGTTGCCGTGGAGACGATGATCGCAGAGGTCTCGTACACGAACGTGCAGATGCGCGACGTCGAACTCATCACGAACAAGGTCACGCGTGAGGACGTCGAAGCGATGATGCCGACATTCGGGCTTGGTCGGTATCTCGATGCCGTTGGTGCGAAATCCCACGCGACGTTCTCGATGGACAACCTCGGCTTCTATCCGGCCATCGACGCGCTCATCGCTGAAGCTCCCCTCGGCGACATCATCACCTATCTCACGTGGCATGTCATCCAAGCCACCGCCTCAGCGCTGCCAGAAGCGTTCGAGAAAGAATCCTTCAACTTCTACGGGACAACCCTCGGTGGCCAACAGGCACAGAAGGAACGGTGGAAGCGCGTTCTGACCGCGTCAACCGGTGATATCGGGCAGCTCATCTCCCAACTGTATGTCGCTGAGAACTTCCCGCCCAAGGCGAAGACCCGAATGGAGCACCTCGTTTCGAACCTGCTCGACGCTATGCGTGCAAGCATCGAATCGATCGAATGGATGAGCGACGCGACCAAGCCAGAAGCCCTCACCAAGCTCGAGGGTTTCGGCTACAAGATCGGCTACCCAGACGAATGGCGCGACTACACGGGCCTCGAACTGACGACCGACGCATGGCTGTCGAACCGGCTTGCGGCATCGAGATTCGAGTTCAACAGAAGGATGGCAACGGTCGGCGAACCGGTGAACCCGCACGAATGGGAGTTGGCTCCCCACGTCGTCAACGCCTACTACCACCCTCTCCACAATGAGATCGTGTTCCCGGCCGGGATCCTCCAGCCACCGTTCTTCTCCCTCGAAGCTGACGACCCAACGAACTACGGGGCGATCGGGGCGATCATCGGCCACGAGATCACCCACGGCTTCGACGATCAGGGAAGCCGATTCGATGCCGCAGGCAATGTCCGGGACTGGTGGACCGAGCACGACAGGGCAGAGTTCGACCAGCGAGCGAAGGTCGTCGTCGACCAGTACAGCGCATACGAGGTCGAAGACGGTCTCCACGTCAACGGCGAACTCACCCTCGGCGAGAACATCGCAGACATCGGTGGGCTCAAGATCGCGTTCACGGCACTCCAGACAGCGCTTGACGGAGCCGACGACCTCGTCGGAGGCCTCACGCCAGCCCAGCGCTTCTACATCGCGTGGGCGACCGGCTGGAGACAGAACTACACGGACGCGTACCTGCGCCTGCTCGTCAACTCAGACCCGCACTCCCCTGCGTACATCCGAGGCTCGGTTCCCCTCTCGAACCTGGCCACGTTCCGGGAGGCGTTCGACATTCCAGACGGAGCACCCGCGATCCGGCCACCGTCGGAACGCGTCGACATCTGGTAACAGAGCAGCCGATAGCTCACAGTTCACGGGTCACCATTCACAGGGCGGTCTTCCACTCTCTTCGTTCTGGCTGTTGGCTGGCGGCCGTCAGCTGTTGGCTGCCTGTGGCTTGTGGTACATCATCTCGCCGGCTTCGATCGGGATCGACATCCGGTTCTCGAGAGGTGGTAGCGGGCAGACGAACTCCTCGTCGTACACACAGTACGGATTACTCGCAAGATCGAAGTCGATGGATGCAGACCCGTCCTCTGCAACGTCCACAGAGACATAACGCCCACCAGCGTACGTAGCTGCTCCGTTGGTCGCGTCGCCGAACGCTACGAAAGGGTTCCCGTCACCATCGTCGAGCACGATGAAGTCATACATCGAGCCAACGATATCTATGTGCAGCACGCCCATCTGGTGATAGGCGCTCGTCGTGCCGACACTCGACGTGATCTGAACCCGGGAGTCATCCGCGCCTGAGAAACGTCCCGAGAACACCATCGCGGGATCCGGGGGGAAGTAGTCGAGACCGGTGAACGCATCCAGGTCGTCGTCGGGAAGCGGGGATGCGTAGTGCGACCGAAAGAACTCGTCGCGATCGCTGCGGAATCTCACAAGTGCTCCGCTATCCACGGTGTATCCCCACAGACATCACGGACGGCTTCCTCTCCCAAGGTCCTCCATCTCGAGTTGAACTCTCGCGATACTCGGATTCCGCACGACCTCCTTGATCGTGGTCTCCACGGATCCATCGCTGGCGATCTTCTCCTTCGGCAACCTCAGGGCGAGAAGCGCACCAAACAAAGCAACGACGCCACCTACCACAATGGCCATCTGGAACCCGGCCAGGGTGGCGTCGTCATAGATCTTCACGAGCGCCTCTGCTACTTCGGGTTCTACCGACTCGAGCGCATCAGCCAAAGCCTCGGCATCTGCTTCCTCCATCGGCCGCTGCGCAATAGCCGTCAATTCGACCTTGATTTCGTCGGGGATAGCAGCGGACGCCTCAACCCTTTCGCCAATCGACGTCAGTGCGACCGACAAGATCACCGTACCGATTATCGCCGTACCCAACGCCATGCCGAGGTTCTGCGCCGTGCCCTGCAGACCCGAAGCCTCGCTCGCCTCATCCTGATCGGCACCTGAAAGGATGATGTTGGGAAGCTGCCCGACGACGAGCCCGATGGCGATGCCCCCGATCAGTAGGCCCGGGGCCAGGTCCGTTCCGACGGCAGCGTCCGCAAGTGATCTGGCCAGGATGACACCCCCGATGAACAGCAGCACCAGGCCAGCTTGGATGATGTACTTCGGATAGAGCTTCTTGCCGAGCGGCGGCGTCACGACGGAGGTGACGAGAACGCCAATGGAAAGCGGCAGAACTGTCAGCCCGGTCTCGAAGGCGTCGAAACCGAGCACGGACTGAGCAAAAACAGGGATGAGGAACAACAAACCAGCTTGGGCGAACGTCTGCGTCGATAGGATCGGGAGCCCCGCACGGATCGCGCGATGTCGGAGTATCGACGGATGCAGCAAGGCAGGGAGACCGAGTCGTTCACGGCGTGCAACCCACCAGCCGAATACCGCCAGTACGGCGAGACCGCCAAAGATCAGTCCCACGACAAGCGGATGTGTCCAGCCGTAGGTACCCGTCTGGAGAATTCCGAGAACGAACATGCCCAACCCGGTGACCGACAGGGCGGCACCGACGGCATCGAGCTTTGGTCTTGGGACAGTCGGAGGGGCATCGGTGAGCAACCCCGAAGACAACAGCACGACCACGACGATTATCGCCTCACCGGCGAACGCAACCCTCCAACTCAACGCTGTTGTGACCCACCCCCCGATCAAGGGTCCGAACGCCGCACCCGCTGCCGCTATGCCGAACAAGATACCGTAAGCCGACGCTCGCTTCGAACCCTCGAAATTCGCACGAACAAGCGTGTTGATGGCGGGAACGATAAGGGCAGAGCATAACCCCTCGAGAACGGACCATCCTAGGATGACGAACCCGATCGAAGGCGACAGGGCCGTTATGGTCGTGCCGATCGCATAGATCACGAGACCGATGCGGAAGGCCTTTTTCGACCCCCAGATGTCCCCGAGCTTCCCCCCGGTGAGCATGAACGCGGCCATCGTCAAGGTGTACAGCGTGATCGCGACCTGGACTTCGCCCACGGTCGTCCCGAGATCTTCTACGAGGGCAGAGATCGATACGTTCATCAACGTCGTATCGATGACGTACACGAACATCGAGGCACCGAGAATGGCAAGAACAACCCACGCTGTCCGATTCTCCTGTCCCATCGATGTGTCCCCTCAGCCGACGGTCACAAGATAGCGGCCGCATCGGAGGTGGGACGTGCGAGCCGCACGAGAGGCCCAGGACCTCTCGTGCGGCATCCGCTGCAGAAACAGGAGTACCCGACGCAGGGTGGGTACGTCGGGTACTTCTGTCGAGGTGGGGGGCGGGCTATGGGCTAGATGTCTCGAACCCCCTCTTCGGATCTGAAATCAGTTGTTACGCTCTTGGCTTCTCTCCTCGTTGCGCTCGGACCTGTCACCGGAGTGATCCGCCGATGGGTCCTCGTCTTGTGAAGAATCTTCCGGCTGCTCCTTGAGTTCATTGGGAGCGAGCTCTTCATTGTCGGCTCCACTCTCGACGTCTCGCGACGTTGCATCCGCCTCGTGGGCCGACTCGTGATCAGCCTCATCCCTATCGAGGCCTCCGACGCCGCACGGGATACCGTGGAATGCTTTGTGTTCCGCCGCCGTGGCGAACTCGGGATCGCCCGAGTGGTCGATCTCGGTAGGGATACCGTGGAATGCCTTGTGCTCAGCGTCAGTGGCGAACGGTGCATGGTCGAACTCGACGAGCGGCGCACAATCCGACGCGTGAGCGGCTTCGTGTTCAGCGTCGATCGCGGCCTGATCAACCGCCACACGGCTATGCGCGACCGCACGACTCTCCTTTGCATGCACATCGTTGAGAGGATCGACAGCGAGCGCTCCGGCGGACACGACAGGAACGAGGAGAACGCCAGCAGCAAGGGACCAGAACAGCCGCCTTGCACTCCGCTTCAATCGCATCACCAAAATTCCCATCTGCCCGTTGCCCATCTGAGAGAGCAACATCAACACGGTCATACTCATCGAGTCGGCGATAACGGCGCGTTAACGCGAACACAAACAATTCGAAACCGACGTTTTCGTCACCTCGTGGGGTGCTGCGCTGGGACAATCGGCAACTCGAGAACGACGCATGCGCCACCCAGGGCCGCCGACTCGCCGATCATCATCGTGCCATCGGACCCCTCAACCGCGCTACGGGCGATGTCGAGTCCGAGCCCGGTTGAATCTCGGCTGGAGATGCCGCGAGCAACCATAGAAGCGTCGCGGAAGCCGGGGCCCGCATCTCCGATCGAGATCCGAACCACCACCTCCCCGATATCGACGCCCACGCTCATCGGCGCACCCTCAGGCGTGTGAGCGAGGACATTCTCCAGTAAGGCGTCGATCGTCGCCTCCGCATCACCGCTGAACATCGCCACGATCGCGGTACCTTCACTGATTCGGACGTCGACCTCACGACGTTGCTCAAGAGCGAGCGGTAGCCAGAAATCGACGCGATCGGCAACGATCGCTGCGACATCGCACAGCTGTTGAGCATCGTTTCTCACCGGTCGCCTGGCCTCACGAATGATGAAGTCCGTCGTGCGTTGGAGTTCATCGAGGTCGGCGTGCAACCGATCCTTCTGGGAGCCATCCGGCAGACCGTCAACGCTGAGGCGCGCGGCCGTCAACGGCGTTCTCAACCGATGAGCGAGGTCGGCCGCAGACTCCCGTTCCGCTTGGAGCAGGCGCCCGATACGATCCGCAAGCCGATTGATCTCAAGACCGACCTCCTCGATCTCATGCGGCCCAGCGGGCTCAACACGAGCGCTCATGTCGCCCTGGCCGAGGGTCCGGGCCGTCAGCGATAGCTCCTTGACCGTCTCCACGATCGGACGGCCGAACCTATCTGACACCCACGCTGCGATGACAACGAGCATCGCACCCAGAAACCCGAGAATTATCCAACTCTGCACAACACCGTCGAGGATCTCTTCCTCCGGGATGAACACGCGGATGACGGCAACCGACCCATCGGACTCGAATACCGGGATGTAGAACGCCTGACCTCCTTCGACCGGTGCCATGAAGGAACTCCCGTCGAGGGCGAGGGAGAGGTCCTCTCCGGCGGGTACGTCAGCACCGATGACCAGCCCTCCTGACAGCACCACAGACCCCCTCACCTCCTCGATGCGATCTGCACCCAGGATGTCGATCGCGGTCGCAAGATCCTGTTCGACGGTGAGTACCGAGAGAACGCGGGCGAGACTCTCGGCATCGCGCTGTGCCGCTGAAATCGCTCGGTCCCTCGCGAGATCCGCGACAAGGATGAACAGTGGCACGAGGAATGCGATCACGACCAGCCCGGTGACCGCTGTTGCTAGGAAGATGAGTCTCCGTCTCACCGCGTTGGATCCACCAGGCGCACTCCAACGCCACGCTTGGTGTGGAGATACCGAGGCTCAGCGGCTGTTTCGCCCAACTCCTTGCGAAGCCAGGACAGGTGCACGTCGACGGTCTTGTCTGCCCCGCCGTATGGCTGACGCCACACCTCAGCGAGCAGCTCCCTCTTGCCGATCAGCTTTCCCTCGCGGCTCGCCAGATACACGAGAAGATCGAAAGCACGAGCGGTCAGGTCGAGGTGCCGCCCCTCGAGTATGGCCTCGTGCGCGTCCGGGTTCAGGCGAAGGTCACCGACGACGATGACCTCACCGTCCTCCATGTCGCCCGAGCGACGAAGCACAGCACGGATCCGTGCTTCGAGGTGATCCGCTGAATAGGGCTTGACAACATAGTCGTCCGCCCCCTTGTCCAGTACGTCGATGATGTCCTGCTCGTCGTCGCGTGCAGTCGCTACGACAACGGGCACCTGACTGACTGCTCTGATCATGCGGAGAGCCTCAACGCCGTCGAGATCGGGTAGCCCGAGGTCGAGCACAACAACGTCGAAAGCACCCGATACCGCTCGCTCGATTCCATCGAGAGCACGGGCGACGGTTTCCACGTCGTGGCCACGTTCGGACAGGCGAGTGGCGAGCGACTCTCGGATATTCTGCTCGTCCTCGATTACAAGTATCACTGCCATACTCAAACACTACCAAGAGTTGCCGGTGGGGCACGCCGAATGGGTTCTCGACGGGGGATTCTGGGCGGGAGTTATCAATCCATTATCTCACTATGGATGAATCTGCACCAAACTAAGGGTATGAGAAGACTCGGTGGTATCGGTGTCGCATGGTTTGTCGCGACTGTTCTCGCTGTGCTCATCGCTGCGACCGCCGTAAGCAGCGTGCGCAGCGAGGTCACCGATGTGCCTACCGCACTCGGCGTGTCCGCATCACCGCCGTTAGCGGTCGTGGCTCCTATCGAGATCCCGGAATACCCGGATGGCGACGCTGATCTTGAACGCGTAACCACGACGACGCTCGCGCCTGTCGCAGCGACGGAAACGACCGAGGCGCCGGCCGTCGAGACCACAACCACCACCACCGAGCCGCCCGCAAGCGAGCAGGTTCGGGAATCGGAACGCCAGACGCAATCCGAAGACGCCTCGGATTCACGCTCCGAAGACAGATCTACCTCGTCGCCCACGACCACGCAACCAGCGAGGACAGCAACAACCTCGACGACCACATCAACGACAGCGGCAGCGACAGCGACAACGATAAGGACAACGGTCGTCGAGACAACCACGACGAAGACATTGCCGCCCACTTCAGAAGGCGACCCACCGTCCAAGGAAGCATCTCCAAGGGCGTACACGAGGGTGATCGAAACCGAGGGCGGTTCGTTGTCGGTTCGTGTGAAACTCGATGAGGTGACCTTCCGGCGGGCGTTCCCGTACAACGGTTGGAGGTTCGACCTCTTGAACGAAGGACCCGAAGAGGTTGAGGCACGGTTTGCGAGAACCGACGATCGCTCTGTCAGGATCAGGGTCCTGATAACCGTCGTCGACGGAAACCTCGAGATCACGATCACTTCCACGAGCTGACAAGCACTGATGCGTCGCTCGTACCGGGACACATCGATGACAGCGCCCACGATGTGTTCGAGTGCGAAGCGATGAGAGACTCCCACGTGAAGTGGCTATCAGCACTCCACAGGATGGTGTACAAGGCAACCCGTGGCCGTGTGGGCCAAAGACTCGTCGACAACGACATGTTGCTCCTCACGACGACGCGGCGGTCCACGGGCGCAGAACACACGGTTCCGCTCCTCTACCTCACGGACGGCGACGATCTCATCGTGATCGCCTCCTATGGAGGCCGTGCGGAGCACCCCCAGTGGTATCTGAATCTCGTTGCGGCACCAACGGTCTCGGCGCAGATCCGCGATGAGATCATCGCACTTGAGGCGGTCACGATGGATTCGCCCGAACGACGTGTGTGGTGGCCAAGGGTCGTCACCGCGTACTCGGATTACGCGGTGTACCAGTCGAAGACGTTGCGTGAGATCCCCGTCGTCCGTCTGATCCCGGTGAGACAGACCAGCTAGCGGTCGACGAACGACTCCAGAGTCTGCGCTGCCTCATCGAACCGAGCGACCCACACCTTCCCGTGTGCAGGCGTATTCAGCGGATCGCGGAAGAAGACGACGTGGTGCCCTAACTCGTGAGCGATCGTCATCATCGTCGTCGAGCGACCAAGCCGGATCGCCCCGCTCACAGGCAACGCCCCCCAACCGTTCGCTTCCCTTCTGAGGACTTCGCGCTCACCGAGTTCATCGACCCAGACGAACCGGGGTCGCTCGGTGGCTCCGGTGAACATCGACCGTCGCGCATGGAACTTCAGCAGCGGCCGTGGAACATCGAGGTTGCGACACGATGCCTCCACGAGCGTGCGAGCAGCGGTGTCGGTAACAACGAGGGAGTCGAGCCAATCGAGCAGTGCCGGATCACTCGAGAACTGTTGAACGCGAGAATGGTGCCTTCGGCGAGGGCCTGGGCCGTTGTGTACCGCACGGATTGTCGAGGTCATGGTGTGAACCTATCGCAGCGGTGTGACAAGAAGGCAGCTCACAGCTCTCCGCTTCTCTCCCCCGGCTCTTTGGACGGGGGAGATGTCGAGGAACGAGACAGAGGGGGAAACCAAGTCGTACCACTCAGCCCGCGCGCAACCT
>JBDLIR010000016.1:0-13006 GCA_039714815.1 Actinomycetota bacterium
AGTCGGAAAGCGGAGAACGCAAATCGTAAATCGTAAATCGCCAGAAGTCAGAAGTCAGAAGTCGGAAAGCGGAAGGCGGAGACCACGATGTTCCACTGCGCTTGTGTGGGAGCTGAGTGGTTCGACCTGGTTTCCCCCTCTGTCTCGTTCCTCGACATCTCCCCCGTCCAAAGAGCCGGGGGAGAGAAGCGGAAAGCGCCCTACGCGTTCTTCTTGCGGTTCAGGGCGAACGCCACAGCCGCACCCGTGGCGACGGCTGCACCGACGGCGATCCACGCCTGGGGGGGAGGCGCTGGGACCTTGTTGCCGACGCTGACCGGACGCTGGAACTCCAGGATCGGCCATTCATTCGCCTCAGCGGCTTCCCTGAGCTCCTTCTCGGGGTTCACGGCAATGGGATTGCCCACGAGTTCGAGCATCGGCATGTCGGTGAACGAGTCGGTATAGGCGAAGGAGTTGGAGAGATCGATTCCGTCCTGGTCGGCGACCTGTTGCATCGTCTCGACCTTGCCGGGACCCATCACATACCGTTCGAGTTCGGGAACGAAGCGGCCAAGCCCGTCGGTTCGGATCTTTGTAGCGATGACCCGGTCGATGCCGACCATCTTTGCGATGGGCCGGACGAACTCCTCGGGGCTCGCGGAGACCACGTAGACCTCGCGGCCTGATCGGACATGTTCATCGATCAGGAAGAGCGCTTCGGCGAATACGAGCGGCTCGATGACCTCGCTCATCGACTCGGCGACCATCGCATCTATCTCGGATTTGTGCCAACCGGCGACGAGATCGAGCATCTCGTCGCGCGCACGCTCGAGGCTGTCCTCATCCGCCCCAAAGAGCATGTAGGAGATCTGGGCGATGCCGAGCCTCGCCAGGGTCCGCCTCCCCAGAAAGCCCTGCCGGTAGAGCGGCTTCCCGAAAGCAAGCGTGGACGATCCGGCGATGATCGTCTTGTCGAGGTCGAAGAATGCAGCTTCGGTCATGAGCGGATGATACCTCGCTCGCAGGCTCGCTCGCGGGCTCGCTCGTGGATCCGCTTCGCTCTTGGATCCACTCAGGTTACGCGCGGGCTGAGTGGTACGACTCGGTTTCCCCCTCTGTCTCGTTCCTCGACATCTCCCCCGCGAAGGCCGGGGGAGAGAAGCGGAAGGCGGAGAGCGCTGCTTCAGGGGTCTTGAATCGACCACTCGACATGCGATACGGTGCAGGGGCTTCCCCTCCGATGATGCGGAGGTTCATTCGATGGCTGTTGTTGCTGTGTGGTCGCCGGTTGATCTCGTCTTGAGCCTTGTTGCGCCGCTGGGGTGTGCGCTCCAGGCGGGCACGGCACTCGTCGTGGATCTGGATCCGGGAGGCCCTCCGATGCCTGGTGATGGAGACCTCGCATCGCTCGTGGCGCGGGGGCCGACTGAAGCCGAACTGCGTCCCGAGCGCAGGGGCATTGCGGTGATCGGGAACGGTGGCATAGCGGCGGGTGATGCCGGCGATGTCATCGCAGCGCTCGCGGATCGGTGGCCGAACCTGGTGTTGCGTTGTGCCCCGAATCAGATGCCTCCGGATACCGCGGTGCCGCTCATCCCTGTACTGCCGGCACCGTTCACGATGCGTATCGACCGGCCATCGGTCTACCAGAGGACGCATCTCGGTGGCGATCCCGAGCCAGGTGCGGCGGTGCTCCCCCCACCGAAGCCGGGAACGGTCAGATCGCTTCTCTCAGGGCGGATTCCCGTGCGAAGAGACAGATGGATCGGATCCCTCGAACGTGTCTGGGATCTGGCATGACCGACATTGACAGGCTCATAGAAAGGATCGTCGACACCTCAGACGAACTCGAGAGGGGACATCTCGAGCGCGCAGGTGAACAGGTCGTCGGAGAGGTCGCACCGCTAGCCGGGCCCGGTGCTGTGGAGAGGGCGGTCGATGCGATCGTCGGGCTCGGTCCCATCGAGCACCTTGCCCACGAGCCACGAGTGACCGACATCCTCGTCAACGGCCACGACGAGGTGTGGATCGAACGCGCAGGACACCTCGAGCGCACAGACATCCGCTTCCGCAGCGACGAAGACGTCATCGCGATGGTGAGGCGTCTGGTCGCACCGCTCGGTCTGCGCATCGACAGGGCATCGCCTGCAGTGGATGCGCGTCTAGGCGATGGGTCGAGGCTCCACGCGCTGATACCTCCCGCATCGGTCGACGGGCCTGTGGTAGCGATCCGCAGGTTCGTGAACGCCGTTGCGGATCTCGATGCGCTGGAGGAGTCCGGTGCTGTATCCCGATCCGGATCGGACGTGCTCGCTACCGCGGTACGTGAGCGCGAGAACGTGCTCATCGCCGGCGCAACAGGTGCAGGAAAGACAACGCTTCTCAACGTCCTCGCATCCAACATATCGCCCGGCGATCGTGTCGTAACGATCGAGGACGCTGCCGAGTTGTCCCTTCCTGGCCACGTCGTGCGTCTCGAAGCCCACCCACCCAACGTCGAGGGTGCCGGAGAGATCACCATTCGGACCCTGGTGCGCCACGCTCTCAGGCTCCGACCGGACAGGTTGGTCGTTGGGGAGGTGCGGGGCGCTGAGGCTCTCGATATGGTCCAGGCACTCAACACCGGGCATGCAGGGTCGATGTCGACCATCCACGCCAACGATGCGGACGCCGCCATCGACAGGCTGGTTGCTATGTGTGCCATGGCCCCCGAGCGCGTCCCACCCGAAACGCTCTACGGTCAGGTGCGTTCCGCCATCGGCATGGTCGTGGTGATGGCGCGCACGGACGATGGGCGTGTCGTCCGCTCCATTCATCGCCGCAACGGAGCGAGCATTGAACCGGTGTATCGATGCTGATCTGGATACTCGTTGCGGCGGGATGGGCTGCCGGGGTGCCACCTTTGATCGTCGGCGCAAGCGCACTGTTGGCCGTCAACGTGCCTCTGGGACTTGTTGCGTTCGGTGTTGCAGTGTTCGCCGTGCACCGCAGGAAACTGCGCAGCGAACTGATAGATGAAGCAGGGTTCCTCCGCACGATCGCGACATCGGTCTCTGCCGGGTCGACGCTGCGGTCGGCGATTCGCAGCGGCGATCGCCAGATCGTCACGTCACGGACCAGGCGTCTCTGTGATGCCGGTGTTTCGATGGCGAAGGTCGGGAGGTCGCTCCAGTCATCCCTCGTACACAACGGTTCGACGTTCGCTGCCGTCTGCTCTCTCTCGGAACGTACGGGCTCGATGCTTGCGCCGACGCTGCACGTTCTTGCGGACCGTGCAGCCGATGTTGCGGATCTCGACAGACATCGCTCTGTGGCGACGGCCCAGGCGAGGTTCTCCGCCATGATCGTGGGCCTGGCGCCACTGGCCGTGACGGGAGGTCTTATCGTGATGCGCGGCCTGCCTGGCGATGGGAGTCCGATCGCTGTCGCATCGATCGCACTCGGTTCTGCGATGCAGGTGGTGGGCGTCGCCGTGGTGTTCTTCCTGGCCTCGAGGTCGGTCTCATGACGGCCATCGCAGTGACAATCGGTCTGGCCGGGTGGTATCAGCGCCCGAGGCCGTGGGCGTACGTGCTGATCGCAACAGCCGGCGTGTTGCTCAATCCCTTCCTCGGGATCGGGGCTGCCGCATCGATCGTGTTCGTGAGGCGCTGGCGTGTGATCGCAGCGAAGCGTGAGGCAGCAGGCCAACACAGGCATGACGTTCTCGTCGCTCTGGACCTCGTTTCGCTGGCGACAACGGCAGGTCTTCCGTTCCACCACGCCGTGTCTCTGGCATCACGCGAGATCGGTGGAGCGCTGGCCGGTGACCTCGATAGGGCGGTCTCCCGTGTCGATGCGGGCCTCGACCACGCACTCGGATCCGGACCCCTCGCCAGGGCGTTCGATGCCGCACGGCGATCTGCGCTATCGGGTGCGCGACTGGGAGGCACCCTTGTCGACCTCGCAAAGGAAGTCCGCGCGGACGAGGCCGCCGCCGAGCGTGAGAGGATCGAGCGCTTGCCGGTCAAGCTGCTGTTCCCCCTCGCCTTCTTGATCCTTCCAGGGTTCGTCCTCGTCGCGGTCGTACCGTCGATCGTGTCGGGTATCAGCTCATTGAGTTTCTGACTTCCCACCGATCGCAGCCGGATGCTGCCACACACACGGGAGGCAACGCATGTTGTCGAAACTGAGAGAACAAGCAGGCCAGGCAACGGCCGAGTACGCACTGGTGCTCGTCGCTGCAGCCGTGGTAGCGCTCGCGCTGATCGCGTGGGCGTCGACGACGGACATGCTCCCGTCGTTCTTCAACACGGTGATGTCACGGGTCATTTCGATTGCAAACAGCTGATGGGTGCGTCCGAGCGAGGTTCGGCAGTGGTCGAGTTCGCCTTCGTGGTTCCGCTGCTGCTCGTGCTCATGTTCGGGATCGTCGAGGTGGCTGTCGTTGCGAGATCCGAGATCCAACTGCTCCATGCGGCGCGCGAGGGCGCCCGGGCTGCTGCCGCCTCGCCGGATGCGTCCGTTGCGGCCAACGCGGCTCGGTCCGCCCTCGGGCCCCAGGGAGCCGACGCCCGCATCTCGGTTGTGAGGCCGGCACAGGTCGGGTCGAAGGCGACCGTCACGATCTCGCTGCGTCACAGTGTCGCAGCGCCGCTGTTCGGCGGGTTCCCTGTGGACCTGGGTGCCACGGCATCGATGCGCGTCGAACGATGAAGCCATTGACCGACGAGTCCGGGTCAATCGTTGTCGGTGGTGCGCTCGTGGGACTCGTTCTCGTGATGATCATCGCTGTCGCTTCGGTGGGCGGAGCGATCGGGGCATACACGAAGGCTGCGGCGGCTGCTGACGCAGCCGCGCTCGCCGCGGCCCCCGTCACGTTCCGCCCCTTCGGAGCATCGGGTTCTCCTGCTCAAGAGGCAGCGTTGTTCGCCAGGGCCAACGGCGCCACGCTTGTGTCATGCAGGTGCTCTATCGACCGGTCATGGGAGACACGGACGGTGCTGGTCACCGTTGAGCGCACCGTGGCGATCATGGGGATCGGAACCATCCGCGTGCACGCAACTTCACGCGCCACGTTCGAGCCTGTTGCCTTGCTCAACCGGTGAGCACATGACCGATAGCAATGGACTACACGGGATCGCGGCTGGACTCCCATTCGAAGAACGTGGACACGCCGAGGATCGACTGCAATACCGTCCTCGCAGTGTCGGGTGTGGGGTTGAGGCGGTACAACCGGAGAGGTTCGACTGCCTGCGGGCAAACCGAGTCGATCTCGACGTGCAGATCCTTGTCCCGCGGTGTCCACTGGCCATTGAGCAGGTAGGCGAGACGAAGCGACTCATGTACCGCTGAGGCGCTGAGGATCGATGCCATGAGCGGGTCGCGGGCTTGGACATCCACTGCGTTGTCGAGGGTGTCCACAGCGAGATACCTGCGCAACTCGATCGTCTCGGGAGACACCTGGGGTCCGTCCGCTCGGACGAGCCTCGCTTGCTCCCGCAGCCTCTCAGCCACCCCTTGCGGGTCGTACAGAACGTGACCATCGAGCGTGAGGCCAACGGACGGGCATCTCCCCTCCGATGCTTCCTCTGTGAAGTAGCGGGGAATGCGGGCCTCGGGATTGAAGAACATCTCGCAAGGTACCCCGTTGAAGCGTCGCTGAACTCGTTGCCGGTGATCAGCATCCACGACGACCCAGATATCGAGATCGCTGTTGAAATCACCGTGGCCAAGGGCGACGCTGCCCGACAGTGTCACGGACAGGGGCTTGTCCGTTCGACTGAAGACGAAGTCCATAGCCAAACGCAGCGCACCTGCGAAAGGTTCTGGCAGTCCGGGCGGTATCAGCTCTTCGCTGGTCATCTATCGACGATACCAACGGACGTGATCATGTGCTCCCGCCGTGCACGGCGAGTTTGCGATCCTTGCCATATACACCTGACGCGCCGCCAGCCCCGGAAGGATGACCCACTACCCGAACCATGTGCGCCGGGATCGTCGGGTGTGCGCTTCTGCAGCACGACGCTGGTACTCGCGGGAGGTCGTGGACCGCTCTGCGCGTTGGTTGCGGGTAGCCTGACGCCATGTACGTTGTCATTGCCGGATGTGGCAGAGTCGGCTCCGACCTCGCAGTTGCGCTGTCTGATGTGGGTCACGATGTGGCGGTGATCGACGAATCGCCGCAGAATCTGGAGAAGCTCGGCGAGCTCTTCGATGGCACGACCGAAGTAGGGCTTGCCTATGACCTGAAAGTGCTCCGTGCGGCCGGCATCGAGAACGCAGACGTTTTCGTGGCGGTCACAGGGACGGACAACGCCAACGTGATGGCAGTCCAGGTCGCAAAGAAGGTGTTTGGTGTCCCAAAAACGATCGCAAGATTGGACGATCCCGGCCGAGCAGACGTCTACAAGGCGCTCGGCGTCAGCTATGTCGCCGCTGCCCATCTCGTTTCGAAGGTGATGTACGAGCAGGTCGTCGAACCGGAGTTTGTCTACCACCTCACTTTCTCTGGTGGTGACATCGAGATCGTTGAGATGCGCCTTGGTGCGGGTGCCGAAGCGGTGTTGGTCTCGTCATTCGAGATCGATGGTGACCTCAGGGTGAGCGCTGTGAGACGTAACGGGCACACCTTCATTCCCGGTCCTGATACGGAGCTGCGCCAGGGTGACATGGTCGTGGCCGCCGCAAAGCACGGCATCGCAGGCAAGGTGAAGAAGTTCCTTCGAGACGAGAGCGGCTTCGAATGAGGGTGCTGATCGTCGGAGGCGGAAAGGTCGGGTCCTATCTCGCCCGCAGGCTCGCCAGTGGAGGTCATGTCGTGTCTGTCGTCGAACCGGACCACGCTGTCGCGAGGAAGGTCAAGGAAGAAACGGGTGTCAACGTCTTCGAGGGTGATGGAACCGATGTTGCCCTTCTCAGGAGAGCTGATGTTGGCCGGTCTGACTGGGCGCTTGCCGTATCGGGAAGGGACGAGGTCAACCTGGTCGCGGCGCAGCTGGTGCGCACGCTCGGTGCGAAGAAGGTACTTGCGCGGATGAACGATCCTGCGAACGCTCCGACGTTCGATGCGCTGGGAATCAGGACCGTAGCCGTGACCGATCTCATGGTCGGGGTGCTGGAACGAGACCTCAGAGTCGATGCCCTCGAAGCTACAGTTCTCCTCGCACACGGCAAGCTGTCGGTCTCGGAGTTCGAGGTCGGGCGCGATTTCGCCGCTACACCCCTACAGGACATCGACCTTCCCGTGTCCTCTGTCATCGTCGTGATCGAGCGTGACGGCGAACTCATCACCCCACGCGGGCCGGTTGTCATCAAACCAGGGGACCGCATTGTGGCCTCCAGCCTTTCGGAAGCAGCGGGCGAGCTCCCTGTGGTGTTCAGTTGCGACGGAGCGCACGCGTGACGAAGAGGAGAGCCGGGTCGAGGCCGGCGTGGCTTCTCAACCCTGTCGATGGCGGAATGCTGTTCTTGCTCGAGGCATTGATCGTGTTCGTCCTGGCCTTAGGCAGCTTCGCCATCGCGGCCGCAGCACTGTGGATTCTCTGACATGCTGATCCGGCCCGCTGCCGACGATCTCAAGATCATCGGCCTCGCACTTGGCAGGATCCTCATGGTCGTTGCAGGAGCGTCGCTGGTTCCGACGCTGTGGGCGCTTGTGTCTCGTGAATGGCACCCATTCGGATCGTTCGTCCTGATGGCGTCCGTGTTCGCCCTCGCCGGTATGACCCTGCTGCACGCAGGTCTCCCAGCGAAGTCGAGTGTCGCCGACGATCGCCACCACCTCGACTGGAGCCATGGCATGGTTGTCGTCGCAATTACCTGGCTGGTGGTGCCACTCATCGGTTCGATTCCGTTTGCGCTATCCGGGCACTACGGGTCGCTTCTCGACGCCTATTTCGATGCCATGTCTGGCCTGACGACGACTGGCCTCGGACTCATCCAGGACCTCGATCATCTTGCATCGTCCTTGAACTTCTGGAGACATCTGCTCCACTTCCTCGGAGGGCAGGGCATCATCATCGCAGCTCTGGTGCTGTTCGCCGGTCGGGGCATGACGTCCCTGTTTCGTGGCGAGGGCCGCGACGACCGGCTGCTTCCTTCCGTCCAGTCAACAGCGAAGGTCATCTGGGCAGTGTCTGTCCTGCATCTGGTTGTTGGAGTGATCGCTCTGGGAGTCGTTGCGAGGCTCGTGCTCGGGTTCTCATGGGACCGGTCGTTGTTTCACGGGCTGATGATCTTCTTCGCCGGATTCGACACCGGCGGATTCACCCCCCAGAGCACAAGCCTCGGGTACTACCACTCGATGGTGTTCGAGGGTGTCACCGCTGTTCTGATGGTTGCCGGAGCGCTGTCCTTCGGGTTCCATTTCCGACTGTGGAGTCGGTCCGGCTCGCGGTCGTTGAAGAGGAACATCAGCAGCAGATTCAAAGAACGCGACCATCCGGGTCGGTGGTCCCTTCTCAAGAACCTCGAGACTCGAACCATCCTGGTCACGTTCGGCTTGACCATGGTGTTCACGATCATCGGCCTGGCGGCAATCGGGGCGTACTCGTCGGTTGCAGGCCTGTCCAGACAGGGGTTCTTCCAGGTGCTCTCCGCCCACACTGGCACCGGTTTCGCCACGATTCCTTCGTCGGAGCTGGCGATGTGGTCTGGCTTTGCGTTTGGTGGCATGGCGGTGGCAATGGCACTCGGCGGCATGGCATCTTCGACGGCGGGCGGTGTCAAAGCGCTACGCGTTGGCCTGAGTGTTCGAGCGATCACCGACGGTGTGCACGGGGACCTTCTCCCGGAGAGTGCCCTTGTCGACACGAGCTATTACCAGTTCGGCAGGAGAGACCTCACGCCCGAGATAGCACGCTCGGCCATGGTTGTGACACTGCTCTTTGTAGCGCTCTTCCTCATCGGAGCGGGCGTTGGAATCGGCTACGGGATACCTCTCCAGGAGGCGCTGTTCGAATCCGTCAGCGCCGGAGCGAGCGTCGGCTTGTCGGTTGGGGTCACGAGTCCAACGATGCCTGTGCTGCTGAAGATCACCTACATCCTCCAGATGTACCTCGGGCGCCTCGAGTTCGCTGCTGCCTTTGTCCTTGCCGGTTTCCTCTACTCGATGGTGAGGGGCCGATGATGCGGTTGAGGATCGTTTTCGCCGTGGTCGTGGCTGTGGTGGCTGGAGCAGTCTTCGCCTATCCGGGCCAGGCCCTGGCTGTGACCGCATCCGCTGTCGATCTCCTCGAGGATGGCGAGGCTTTCTCCGGTCAGGAGGTGACGATCGTCGGCGAACTCGTCGGGGATTACGGGTTCCGCAGCGATGGCAGCATGTGGACGCAGCTCAACAGTGACTCGTACGCCCTGAGGCCGATCGTCGAGGGCGGGCCGCTGCGCGGATCGAACATCGGTGTCGGCATCCGCATGCCCGCCGAGCTTGCCCGCGACCTCGACCCGCCGGGCCGGTATCGTCTCGTCGGCCCGATCGTGTCTGTGACCGGGATCTGGAGATGGCATGACGCGCAGCGTCAGGGGGAGAGCTACCTCGACGTGGCCTCGATCACCGTCGAGGCTCGCGGACGCGACCTCGCCGAGCATCCAGATTGGGTCGTCTACGGCGCTGCGTTTGCGTTCGCCGCCATTGCGGGTGTCGTTGGAGTCGCCTACGTTCGTGAACGCGATTCGCTCGACTGACGATCAAGCGCCTTGCGGAAAGTGCTGATCGATCTTGTTGGAGAGTTGGTCCGCGGTCATGGCGCCGGCGACGATCTCATCGACGATCCCGTCTGCACCGATGAACACGGTCGTTGGCATGGCTACGCCCCCGAAAGCGTTGTACACGACGCCCTGGGGGTCACGGGTCAACAGGTAAGTCACGCCGGTTTCCTCGACGAGGTCTGCGGCAGCCCCCGGGTCGTCCTGGAGGTCGACACCAATGAACTGCACCCTGCCATCAGAGGCCTGGTTGACCTTCTCGAAGTCCGGCATCTCCGCAACACAGAACGGGCACCATGTCGCCCAGAAGTTGAGGACTACGGGTGTTCCCTCGAATTGCGAGAGGGTGACCTGATCTCCGTTGAACGCGACCATGTCGACTGATGGTGCAGGTGAACCGACCGCGGCGGCTCCGGTAGCGGTTGCGGCATCTGGAGAGTCTGCGGGATCCGGGATCAAGGAGATCAATCCGACGATGGCGATGATCCCGACGACGGCGATGCCACCCCACATCAGCCGGCTCTTGCGTTTCTGGCGCTTTGCCGCGGCGATCCGCCCCGCTCGCTTCTCGGCTTCCTTCTTACCCTTGTTCGCAGTACGTGCCACGGTGGTTCCCTCGTTTCAGTTGATCTCTGGATTCGATGATGCGTGCTGGGCGGGCGCCGTCTTGCCCTCGTCGCCGGCATCGATGTCCGTTGTAGCCCGCATCCGCACGACGGCGATGATGATCCCGGCCACGATGAGTCCTGCGGTGAGGACGATCATCCGCCCGTAGGTACCTGCGAACCGCTCGATGACGGCCGTGAAGTCGCCGACGAAGCCAACGATCGGGTCGTCGCTCAGTGTTGCGGCCGAACCGAACTGGACTCGCGCCCAGTAGTACGTCAGGTAGACGCCTGCCAGGGTGAGCATCGTCCCGGTGATCCGGTGCATGTATGGCATCATCTTGCGGACACCGCGTACGAGTCCGTCTCTGACGAGCGCCGCTCCGGTCGAGAACAGGATCAGCATGATCGCCATACCGACTCCGTAGGCTGCGAGGACGATGAGGGCCGAACCCGTGCCCTGTGTTGCGAGCGAGGCCCCGACAACGGCGAGGAACACCGGCAGGGTGCAGCCGAGCGACGCGATCCCGTACCCGATGCCGAAGACGAACATCGTCTTCGGCTGCTTCTTCTGGCCGGGCTTGATCGGGTTCGCGATCGTCATCGAGATCTTCCGGCCCGCAAGGGTGGCGATACCGAAGACCACCAGAGCCACTCCCAGGGCGATCCCGGCGAACGGGATGAGCCGTACGATCCTCGTCGCTCCATAGGTGATGGGGAGTCCGACGATTCCGAACACCAGCAGGAACCCTCCCGTGACCATCAGGCCTGTGAGAAGCCCCTGGGCCATCCGCGTAGGTGCTGCCGGCAGCTGACCCTCATCGGCGCCGACGTAGAACGACAGGTAGGCGGGGAGCATCGCGAATCCGCAGGGATTGATCGTCGACAGAGCTCCGGCTGCGAGAGCGAGGGTGATCGGGCCGAAATCCATGGCTACGCCGCTGTGTTCTCGTCACCGGTGAGATACCGGCTGGACGGCCTGCGGATATGGGCAGAGGTGGTTGCGAGCTGCTTCATGTCGACTCGATCAACTCTGTGTCGGGGCGGAACGCTGCCCAGGAGAACCAGAACGTCCGGACGAATATCTCCGGTTCGAGTCGCATGCCGGCGAGCTCTCCATCGGTGGCTTCACCGAGCACGTTCCAGGTCGAGGATGTTTGGTCGTCGACGAACTCGTCGCCCGCCGCCGTGAACGTGAGTTCCTGCCCATCGACGACAGGTGAGAAGACACCGACGGTGCCTACGTCCCTGCCGCTGGCGATGTCGCTGGTGTCGAGCGCAGACGCCTCGCCATCCTTCCAGAAGATCACGATCGGTTCGCCGGCGAATTCGCCCTCGGTGACGGCGCTTCCCGAGTCGTTGCTGACCGCATCGAGGGTCCATGCCGCGGCATTGGTTCCGTCTTCGAGTGCGATGATGCGTTGCATGGCCTTGGCACGAACGTCGATCTCTCCGTTGAAGAGGAACGGCTGGCCGTTCGGGTCGTCGAGGCCTGTGTACGGGTTGGTTCCGTAGTTCCTCGATGCGCCTGTGCGGTCCTTGTCGAGCACGACCCCCTCTGGATGGATCTCTTTGAAGTCAGCCCACGCCAGGGTCACCGAGGGGTACTGCTCGAGAACGTCGCCGGTGAGAACTCCGACGACCGCCTGGCCATCGAGCTGGTTCCACAGAGACTCCGTTGCTCTGTCGTACATGACCAGATTCGCATTGAACAGGCTCCCGGATGTGCCAAAGGTCGTCTCGACCCCTCGCACCTCTCTGACGAAGCTGATCGCCGAGTTGCACAGAGGGCAGTACGTCACTGCGAGCGGAACGTCACCCACTGTGTCGTTGACGATCTCGTGCCACATCATGATCTGGATCGGGTAGGCGCGAATGTCACCGTCGACGTCGACGACCATCACCGGTTCGGGGTCGTTCAGCCACTCGTCTGCATCCTGAACGGAGATGAACTGTGGGTCATCGATCGGTGGGATCCCGTCGGGTGGTGGTCCGCCGGAAAGGATCGAACCCGGATCGATGATCGGATCGGGGAAGGCGTCGTTGAAACGGTCGCTGAGAGCCGACGCACCCGTGGGAAGCCCTGTTGCGTCTGACGATCCGGAGGCGGAGTCGAGTGTCGTGTCCGGCGACGTCGTAGCAGCGGTCGTCTCTTGCGTCCCGGCACTGTCGTCGTCGGCGCTGTCGTCGTCGGCGCCCGCAGATGAGCACGCGGCCGCGATGAGCGCTAGCGCTCCGATGAGAAGGGTCAGTTTCGTACGAGTTCTCACGTTCGACCTCTGTGTTGGATGGTTCGTGTGTATGCCCGAACAACGATTGTCGGTCGTCGCAATCCTGTCAATGGTCAAGAAACCGACAATCGTTCGGCCAGGTGTCAGCTGTCGCCCTGTAGCTGTCAGCTGTTCCCCCACTGCTTCGCGGACACGTTCCTCCCTATAATGCCGCCGGTTCCAAGGTTCCCGAAGACAACCAGGAGTGATTTCTGTGAATCCCGAAGTGTGGCTCTATGTGGCCATTGCGATGGGCGTCGCTGCCCTCATCCTCGCTGCCGTGTACGGCAGACAGGTGATAGCGGTCTCGCCAGGCAACGACCGGATGGTCGAACTGATGACCGCGATCCGCGAAGGTTCGATGGCGTTCATGAAGCGCGAGTACATGGCCATTGCAGGCTTCGTCGCGATCATGGCCGTCCTCATCTTTGTGCTACTGGACTGGGGACGCCCGTGGGGAGCGGT
>JBDLIR010000017.1:0-12957 GCA_039714815.1 Actinomycetota bacterium
GTCTTCCGACATCTGGTGTCTGGTGTCTGGCATCTGGTATCCGACATCTGGCGATTTACGATCTACGCTTTCGGACTTCGGAAAGCCGTGAGCTGTGAGCTGTCAGCTGTGATCTGTTCTCCCTCTCATGTCAGCTTCTCGGGGCGTGTGTCGATCACGATGTCCGTGCCATCGAACCTTGCTTCGATGAGCCAGGCGCGAAGCCCGGAGCTGAACACGACGGTAACCGTCTCCGGATCGGCTGAACGGGTGTGAGCGATGTACCCGGCGGCCGGGGTCGCCCACAGAAGCGAGAGGCCATCCGTCGTGATGAGGAACGACGCATGTCCGCCTTCCACGGTGCCTGTCCGCACGGTCGAGGGGTTCACAGGCCCGTACGCCTCCAGACCGGTAGAGGGTGCCACGATCACGGAGTTGCCACGATCCTCCCCGACATCGCCGGGATCGATGTCGCCAGATTCGCTCCCCCCGGCGGGTTCACCGGCATCTGGCTCGAGGCCTCCGGAGGCTTGGGGCTCGACATCGTCTGGCGAACCCGCCTGTTCGACGGGGAGCGCGGCAACCTCGGCTGCCGTGAGAGGTCGGAGTGGTTGGTCGAGCACCTGCCCACCGGCGACCGCCACAGCAGCAGTGGCTACTAGACCCGCGCCGACGGCTGCTGCAAGCCAGCCGGCGACGAGGAGAAGTCTCTGCTGCAGTCGATGCATCGTCGCTCCCTGTGCACTGTGATCGTACCAAGAACATGATAAGGAGTTGCTAAGAAGCTTGTCACATGGTTTGATTGGTCCCATGGCTTCAGTGGTGATCATCGAGGACGATCAACGGATTCGAGAGTTGATGGCACGTGTGCTGTCCGGGAAGGGGTACGCGGTCCAGGGCGCAGCAACCGCCCTGGACGGACTCCAGCAGATCGTCGGGACGTCACCAGACGTTGTGATCCTCGACATGGGCTTGCCAGACCTCGACGGCGCCGAACTCCTCAAGATGATCAGAGCGGTGACGGACGTCCCCGTTGTCGTTGCAACCGCACGCTCGGAGGACAGAGACGTCGTGCGCACACTGGACGCTGGCGCAGATGACTATCTCGTCAAGCCGTTCTCCGTTGAACAACTCGAAGCAAGGGTACGGGCCGTCCTCCGGCGGTCGTCCGGTTCGGGATCGATAGCGCCTATCACCGTCGCGGACCTCGTCGTCGATCCCAGCGCCAGGATCGCCTCCGTGGGTGGCGAGGCGTTGCAGTTGAGTCCCAAGGAGTTCGACCTGCTCGTGTACCTGACTGAGAGGGTCGGTGTCGTGGTCTCGAAACGCCAGTTGATGGCGGAGGTGTGGAGACAGCCCTACGGCGGATCTGAGAAGACCGTCGATGTCCACATCTCGTGGCTCCGCAAGAAGCTGGGTGAGACCGCCGCAGACCCCCGGTATCTCGAGACGGTGTACGGCGTTGGCATAAAGCTCGTCGACCCGACATGAGGAAACGGCTCGCTCTGTTGAGCCTCGCGGCCGCTTCCCTCGTTGTCATAGCCTTCCTTCTGCCGCTGGCGATTCTCCTGCGCAACCAGGCACAGTCCAGAGCACTCGCTCGGGCTGAACGCGACGCCCAATCTGTGGCTGCAGCGCTCGCTGTCGCAGGATTCGGTGCAAGGGGGCAGTCGATAGATCCGGTTTTCGCAGAGACCGTCCTGGCCGCCTTCGGGAATCCTGACGGTCTGAGCATCATCTTCGACGATCGGAACATCGTTGGCACAGAGGTCATCTGGTCGACCAGCATCGAGCAATCCCAACGCGGCGCAGCGTTCACAGCGAAGACCGATGACGGTGCCGAGGTGCTTGTGCCGGTTCTGCTTCCCGATCCTGTGCTGTCACCTGAAGTGCCGGGCGTGGAGGCGACCGTCGTCGTGCGCGCCTTCGTGACCGATGACGAACTCACCCAGGGTGTCGTGCTTGCGTGGGCGATGGTGCTTGGTCTCGGGGTGTTCCTGATAGCTATCGCGTTGATCGCCGCCGACATGCTCGGGAGGTCGGTGGTGAGACCGGTGACGGAACTCTCCGATGCGGCGAACAGGCTTGGGGAAGGTGACCTCGATGTTCGTGTCGAACCCGGGGGCCCCGACGAGATTTCCGAGGTTGGCGAGGCCTTCAACACGCTCGCCGAGAGGCTCGATTCGCTCCTGGTCTCAGAACGCGAATCCGTCGCCGACCTGTCACACCGACTGCGCACCCCGCTTACCGCGCTGCGCCTCCAGGCGGAGATGATGTCCGATCCGATGGAAAGCGCCCAGCTCAAAGCCGACATCGATGATCTCGAGCGTGCCGTGAACGAACTGATCCATGCAGCGCGTTCACGCTCAGGAGACGCTGGAGCCGTCGACACGGTCGACCTCGGTCTGGTCGTGAGCCACCGGGCCGGTTTTTGGAGGATCCTTGCACAGGAGCAGGGGCGCGAGACTTCCGTACGCATCGAAGAGGGACCCCACATCGTTGCGCTCTCTCGCTCGGACCTTGGCGCGATGATCGATGTGCTCATCGAGAACGTGTTCGCCCACACGCCCGCAGGGGTCGGATACGAGATCGCGGTGTCGACGCAGCCAGACGGAGTCCAGATGCTGACGATCGTGGACGATGGCCCGGGATTCGCCGACCTCTCCGTGATGAAGCGGGGTCGATCCGGCGCGGGGGGCACGGGCCTCGGGCTCGACATCGTCGGGCGCACCGCACAGCGCACAGGAGGGAGGATCGATATCTCGACATCTCCGAGTGGAGGCACCCAGATCGATGTCCTACTTGGCACGCAAGTGGCGAGTCACGACGCTGTCACGGGGATCTGACAGCATCTCGATTCCACTGGGGGCCCGTGCCGTGCCAGAATCAGGGATGAGACAAGAGAGGAACCATGACGAACCCGACAGTATCGAGCACGATCACTGACCGCCCCGCCGGCTACCCCGACGAGTGGGAACAGGATGCGGTGCTGAGAGAGGGCGGAACCGTCCATATCAGACCGATCGTCCCGTCTGATGCGGATGCACTGCAGGCTTTCGTACAAGGCATGTCGTCCGAGAGCAGCTACTTCAGGTTCTTCCGCGTCAAGCGAGCCCTCCAACCTGAGGAACTCAGCGCCTACACCGAGCTCGATTACAGGCTCGACATGGCATTCGTCGCTATCGTCGATGGGCGACTCATCGGTGTGGGGCGCTACAACGCCATCGAGGCCGATCCGACGTCAGCTGAGATCGCTTTTACCGTTGCCGATGAGTTCCAGGGGAAGGGGATCGGCACACTGCTCGTGTTCCGCGTTGCCGCCTATGCGCGAGCGGTCGGGGTTCAGCGTTTCAGAGCGTACCTGCTCGCCGACAACCATGCCATGATGCGCGTCTTTCGCAACGCAGGCTTCTCTCTCAAGCGCGCCATCGACGAAGGCGTGTACACGGTTGACATCCCGACCGAAGAATCTGAGTCAGTGCTCGAGGCTGAGGGGAAAGCCGAGCAGATCTCTACCGCAGCGAGCCTCCTGCCCCTGTTCTATCCCCATTCGATAGCGGTGATCGGTGCGAGCCGGAACCGCACGTCGATCGGCGGTAGGTTGTTCAACAACATCATCAACGCCGACTTCCAGGGGCCGGTGTACCCCGTGAACCCCAAGACGGCTGTCGTTCGGTCCATCCCCACGTTCGCATCGGTGAAGGACATCCCGGGCAACGTAGACCTTGCGTTCATCATCGTGCCCTCACCGTTCGTGCTCCAGGTTGTTCGCGAGTGCGCGGAGAAGGGCGTCAAAGGGATCGTTGTCATCTCCGCCGGGTTCTCGGAGGTGGGGAGTGCAGGGGCGGATCTTGAGCTCGAACTGCTCAAGATCACCCGCGAGGCAGGGATGCGCATGGTGGGGCCGAACTGCATGGGCTTGCTCAATACCGATCCTGCCATCAACCTCGATGGCCAGTTCGGGCCGATCATGCCTCCGAAAGGCAACGTGGCGATGCTGTCCCAAAGCGGTGCGCTTGGCCTTGCGATCATCGACTATGCGACCGAACTCGGTATCGGCATCTCGACGTTCGTGTCCGTGGGGAACAAGACGGATGTCTCGAGCAACGACCTCTTGTTGTACTGGGAAGAGGATCCGAACACAGACCTGATCTTGCTGTACCTGGAGTCGTTCGGCAATCCGAGGCGTTTCGCTCGCATCGCCAGGAGGATCGGGATGAAGAAGCCGATCGTCGCCGTGAAATCAGGGCGCACCGCTGCAGGGGCGAAGGCTGCGTCGAGTCACACCGGCTCCCTTGCGAGCCTCGACACAGCTGTTGATGCGCTCTTTGAGCAGGCAGGCGTCATCCGCGTCGACACGCTCGAAGAGCTGTTCTATGTCGCAACGTTGCTGTCGAGCCAGCCGCTCCCTGGGGGCCGGAGAGTCGCGGTCATCACGAATGCGGGCGGGCCGGCGATCCTCGCGGTCGATGCGCTCGAGTCTCAGGGCCTCGAGGTGCCGACACTCTCAGATGAGCTGCAGGCCGAACTGCGGTCCTTCCTCTCAGACGACGCGGCTGTTGCGAACCCGATCGACATGATCGCCGCAGCCGGGCCTGACGAGTACAAGCGGGCGATCAAGATCATGCTCGCAAACGATGAGATCGATGCGCTGATAGCTGTGTACATCCCGGCGTCCGACCTTGGAGTGTCCGAGACAGCGACCGCTATCAGGGAGGCAGCGGAGGAATCGGACCATGGCAAGACGTTCCTCAGTGTGTACATGAACTCGGCCGGCGTTCCGTCCGAGCTGGCGAGCACCGAAGCGAAGTTCCCTGCGTTCCCGTTTCCCGAGCGAGCTGCGATGGCGCTGCGCAAAGCTGTCGAGTATTCAGAGTGGCGCCACAAGCCCGTCGGTACGGTGCAACGCTTTGATGACATCGATAGGGAGGTCGCGCGGCGGGTACTCGATGAGGCGCTCACCACCGTCGATGCCGAAGGTGACTGGCTCGACCCGGACACCGTCGATACGATCCTTGTCGCCTACGGGTTGTCGGTTCCTAAGACCACGGTCGCGAACACTGTGGACGAGGCGACGAGCTTCGCTGCTGAGACGGGCGGTTCCGTGGTGCTGAAGGTCATATCCCCATCAGCAGTGCACAAGTCAGATGTCGGCGGAGTTGTGCTCGACGTCTCAGGGGACGAGGAGGTCGCTGCAGCGTACGAGAGGGTCACGAACGCCGTACCGGACCCGGAGGGCGTGCTCGTCCAGGAATTCGTCTCCGGTGGGCACGAGATCCTGATCGGAATGGTGGAAGACCCGAACTTCGGCCCCTTGATCGTGTTCGGGCTTGGCGGCGTGTTCGTCGAACTCATCGGTGATGTCGCGTTCCGCATCCATCCTCTCACCGACATAGACGCACGCGAGATGATCGCAGACGTGAAATCCGCCAGACTTCTCGAGGGGTACCGCGGGGGCGAACCGGGTGACGTCGAGGCCGTCGTCGATGCACTGCTACGGATCTCTGCGCTCGTCGAGGACCTCCCCGAGGTGTTCGAGATGGACCTCAACCCTGTCAAGGTCGGAAAGCCTGGATCGGGAGTGCGCGTTGTCGACGCCAGGATCAAGGTGAAGCACGCGCAGGGGAGTTGGATACCGTCGAGAACCGATCTGCCATCGAGCCTTTGAGGGAGGGGGGTCGACATGCACGTCCGTGATCTGATGACAACCGACGTCGTGGCAGTTGCACCCTCGACGTCGATCAGGGATGCAGCACGGATGATGTTCCGGTATCGCGTGTCGGGACTCCCCGTTGTCGACCCCGAAGGGCATGTCATCGGCATCATCACGGAAGGCGACTTCCTCGCGATGGAACTCAAGCGGGCTGACGGAGGAACCACGGCAGAGTTCGTCCGTGATGCGATGTCGCATTCCGTTCTGTCGATCTCACCGGATCTCGAGGTGATGGACGCAGCGCGGTACATGTACGAACACGATGTCAAACGAGTCGTCGTGATCGAGGATGGGATGATGACGGGGATCATCTCGCGTTTCGACATCGTTGCGGGATTCACGAGGCCGGACGATCTCATCGAGGACGAGATCAGGGAAGACCTCATCCGACGGGTGCTCTTCGTTGATCCGTCGAACGTCGATGTCACCGTTGCGAACGGCGTCGTGAAGCTCTTCGGCAAGATCGGCACACGGACCGAGGTCCGGCTGATGGAGGAACTGACCAGGCGCCTCGATGGCGTCGTGGACGTCGACAACGAACTCGAGTGGCGCATAGACGACACAGACCTGTGACGTCTACAGGCACACCAATCCACCTTGCAGGAGCCGGTTCATCAGGCGATCCTGATGTGCTGTTCCTCCACGCCACCGGGTTCTGTAAGGAGGTGTGGCGACCGGTCGTGGCATCCCTCGACGAGCAACGCCCCGCGACCCGGTCCCTCGCTCTTGATCTCCGCGGGCATGGAGACAGCCCGCGTGGCGAACCGCCGTATCGTTGGGACCAGTTGACCGACGATGTCATCCTCACGCTAGGTCAGCATTCCGGTGTCGTCGGTGTCGGGCATTCTTGTGGAGGCGCGGTTATCGCCCGCGCAGCCGCCCTTGTACCGAGCCTGTTTTCGGCGATGATCCTGATAGAACCGATCATCCTGCCACCGCCCTACCGACGGGAGAACATCCCGTTGGCCCGCGCAGCCCAACGCCGCCGGAACCGGTTTGCATCGCGCGATGCCGCGTACGAGCGGTTCCTGTCCGGGCCGATGGAGACGTGGCAGCCGGAGGCACTCGCCGCGTACGTGGACTTCGGGTTCGTCGATGACGGTGATGGCGTCGCCATCAAGTGCGAGCCGGCCGTTGAAGCTGACATGTTCAGGGAGGGTTGGAACCATGACACCTGGGATCTGGTCCCCGATATCTCAGTGCCGGTGACCATCGCCTCTGGCGAGCTGTCCGAAACACACACACCACCGTTCCTCGATGCGCTCCACAGCCAGTTCAACGATCCCACGATGGTCGTTGTCCCCGAAACGGGCCACTTCCTCCCCATGGAGCGCCCCGACGTTGTTGCGAGTCTCATCGTGGGAGCGCTTGACAACGAGAGCCCGTAAATCGTAAATCGCAAATCGTAGATCGCCAGAGCGCGGCTCACTTTCCAACGCCTCAATCGCGCTTCGGATCTCCGGTCGGTGTAGCGATTGCCGTGCATGGTTTACGAGTTTCCGTTCGATTTACGATTTACGATTTACGATTTACGATCTCCACTACGGCGTGCGAATCGCGGTCTTCGGTCACCCGCGCGTTCCCCTACCCTCTGATCATGCACCTGGTAACTGACGCAGAAGTGGACGCGCTGGCGAGCCAGCTCACACCTTCTGACGACCTCTCGATCGCCTCGATCGATGTGGGGTTCGACCCGTTCGATTTCGCCCGTACGGGCGCACTGCTCGTCGATCGGGCTGTGGCGTTGTCCACACCGACCAACGAGCGGCTCGCAGGGCTCGGCACCGCATGGCGCGCCGTGGCCACCGGAGCCGATCGTTTCGGGTCGCTGCGCGACCAGCTTGCGGCTATCGGCCGCCCCGACCTTCGTGCCTTCGTCGGGTTCTCCTTCCTCCCGGACGGCCCAACCACGGAGATCTGGGACGGGTACGAGGCAGCGGAGGTCTTCGTCCCGCGCATCACGATCGAGGGGAATGGTGGCGGAACAAGGATCACCGTTGCGGTTCCACACGGAGACCGACCGGAGCCGACCCTCGAGCTTCTGGCTTCGATGCGCAAACCGACCTGGATCGCCGTTGATGACACCGGCGATCACTCGATCGAGTCACACCCGCACGTGACCGACTATGCGAGTTCGGTTGCGACAGCCATCGATGCCATCAATGCGGGGAAACTCGAGAAGGTCGTGCTGGCCCGGTCGGTGATCGTGAACTCGTCTGAACCGGTCGCGATACTGCGTGTGTTCCGCCAACTCGCCCAGCGGTACCCGCAGTGTTACAACTTCGCATGGAAATCGGGGGACACCGTATTCATGGGAGCGAGTCCCGAGCTTCTCGCCGATGTACGGGGTTCCGCGGTGCGCTCGAACCCCCTTGCTGGTTCGACCAGAAGGGGAGAGGGTCAGGAGGACGATCTGGCACTCGGCGAATCGCTGATGGCGTCCGCAAAGGACAGGGAGGAGCACAGACTCGTCGTAGATGACCTCGCTGAGCGTCTGGGCCCTCTGACGTCCAGCCTCGAGGTGCCCACCGGCCCTGTGCTCAAGAAGATGGCTACCGTCCAGCACCTCTCGACAGAGATCTCCGGCACGCTCGACGCTGGGTACGGGGTCATGGATGTGGTCGACGCCGTGCATCCGACGCCGGCTGTGGGAGGGGTGGCCCGTGAGGACGCAGTGTCGTTCATCGACAGAACCGAGCAGATCGACCGTGGCTGGTACACGGGAGGCATCGGATGGATGAACGGCGCAGGAGATGGAGCGATCGCCATCGGGCTTCGCTGCGGGATCGTGCATGAGGGGCGTACGCAGCTCTTCGCCGGTGCGGGCATCGTGGCAGATTCCCGACCGGACGCTGAGCTGAAAGAGACCAGGCTGAAGCTACGGCCGCTTCTCGACGTGCTCGCTACCAGCTGACCTTCAGGGCTTTGGCGTAACTCAGGAGCCTATGTGCTCCTCACCTATGCCAAAGCCCTGAAGCGCGCGTGCGACGGCTCTGCGGAGGGACACGTGGTGGCCGAGCACCGCTCTGCGGTCTGTCGCGATCTCGATCAGTTCGGGAACATCGATGGGCGCATTGAGCCCATCGGCGAGTTCGGCGCGGGTCGACACGGTCCGTGCCCCGAGTCCCAAGGCGCGGGCGATGGGTGCGATAGCGAGTCCGTGGGGTGTGCCCCAGTGGCGCTCGTACACCGCCTCGGGAACCCACCCGGACCGGGCCTGGGGCAGGAGCGAGAAGATCCCGCCTCCGTCGTTGTTGACGACGACGATGCGCAGCGGAGCGCCGAGCCTCTGCACCTCGCCGAGGGCGGAGATGTCGTGGAGGGCTGTCAGGTCCCCGATGTAGAGCGTCGTCTGCGTACCCGTGAGGGCGGCGCCGAGCGCCGTCGAGATCGCGCCATCGATGCCGTTGACACCCCGATTCGCGATCACGGAAACGGCTGGGCGGGCCGTGCCGAATGCGTCGAGGTCCCGGATCGGCTGTGAAGAGCCTACAAACAGGATGCTGTGGCCGGGAACGGATGCGGCGATCGTCGCGGCGATCTGAGGCTCGTTCGGGAAGCCGAGTTCGGGAAGCACCGCCTCGACAACCGCTGCGACAGTTGCGTCCATCGTGAGCCACGCATCGAGGAAGGACCGGTCCGACGATGGTTCGACGGTCAGGTCTCCCAGAACGGTGGCGGGGTCTCCGTCGATCACCCGATCTGCCGATCCGAGCGGGTCAGCGAGACGGGTCGAGTCGATAAGGATCTGGTCGACGCCGGATACCTCGAGCCACCTCCACATCGGTTTCGCCGTCGGGATCGGCCCGAGGCGCAGTACGACATCGGGAGTGTGGGCTCCCAGGGCGATGGGGTTGTCGTCCTCATCGTGGGCGGCGGTCACAAGATCCCCGTAGCGCAGGACATTCGGTCCGGTCAGGTTGGTCTGTGGGTCGGCGAATACCGGCGCATCGAGCGTGGCTGCGATGGAGTTCACGACCTTCGACAGCGCCGCGCCGCCCCTTCCGCCGACGACCAGCATCACGGCACGGTCGTTGAGGGCCTGTGCGATATCGGCAACAGGTGTCGGCTGGATCGACTCATCATCGATCGAGCGAGGCATCGAGGGAGGTACAGGTGCTTCCGGCACCAACGGCTCGTCGAACGGAGCGTTGGCGTGCGCAACACCACCGGGGAGTGACACGGCAGCTGAGACGAGTTCGACGGCGTCGTCACGTGCGGCCGATACCGCAGACGTGTCCAGATCGACGAACATCTTGACGTGTGAACCGTATAGGTTGGCCTGGTCCATCGTCTGGGGTGCGCCGGTACCGCGCAAACGTAGCGGCCTGTCAGCGGTGAGGACGATCATCGGCGTCGCTGACTGGTTCGCCTCCACGATGGCAGGCAGATAGTGCGCGGCAGCCGAACCCGAGGTACACACGACTACGGCTGGCACTCCCGTCGCCTTTGCATACCCGAGCGCAGCGAAGCCTGCGGACCGCTCGTCCCTGATCGAGATGTCCCGGATGCGGGGCTCGGCGGCGAACGCAAGGGTGAGCGGGGTATTGCGGGACCCCGGGGAGATGAACGCCATATCGACGCCCGCATCAGCGAGACCTCCGACGAGGTTGGCGGCGTAGGCGCCCTGGTGTGCTGGATCGGGCATCAGAACACGATACCCAGCGACAGCAGGAGTCCGGTGAAGAGTTGGACTTGAGCGGTTCCCTTCAGGACGCCGATCAAAGGCGGCCCCGCGGTCTCGCGAAAGACCGTCTGGATGAGCGGGATCGACAGGGGGGCCGCGACCAACGAGATCATCGCCATCGGCGGGGGGAACCCGCGGCTCACGCCGAAGATGATCGTGACGAAGGCTGAGATCACCGTCGCGGCGTAGAGCTTTCGGGCACGTTGCCTCCCGAGAACGACAGCGAGTGTCCGCTTCCCGGCAACGACATCGGTGTCGATGTCTCTGATGTTGTTCGCCTCCAGGATCGCTGCCGCAAGCAGTCCCATGACCACGCTTCCGGCCCAGACCGCTGCTGGGACGGATGGGGAGAAGACGTACCTGGTCCCCGCGGTCGCAACAAGACCGAAGAAGATGAAGACGAAGACCTCTCCGAGACCGTAGTAGCCGTAGGGGATGGGCCCGTTCGTGTATCCGAGGGCAGCGATGATCGAAACGACCCCGATCACGAGGATCGGCCACCCGGCGTACCAGATCAGGTAGATGCCCCCTGTCGCTGCCACCGCGAACGAGATGATCATGCCGCGCCGCATGTCCGACGCGGTGATGACACCTGATGCAACCGCGCGTTGAGGACCGATCCGGGCTTCGGTGTCTGCGCCCCTCGCAGCGTCAGCCAGGTCGTTTGCGAAGTTGACGCCGATCTGGATCGCAAGGGCAGCGATGAGCACAACGATGAAAGGCAATAGTGCGAATACGCCGTCTCTCCAGGCACTCGCCGTCCCGATGAGGACGGGGGCCACGGATGCAAGCAGCGTCGCCGGCCGCGCCGCCATCATCCATGGGTTCTTCGGAGGAGCCATCGTGGTCAGAACTGCCACGGGAAGGACGAGTAGTCCTGATCCCGCTTCTCGAGGAACGCATCCCTGCCCTCTTGAGCCTCATCGGTTCCGTAGGCGAGCCGGGTCGCCTCTCCCGCGAAGAGTTGCTGCCCGACGAGACCCTCATCGGGAAGGTTGAACGCGTACTTGAGCATCTTTTGAGCCGTCGGGCTCTTCGCCGTGATCTCGGCTGCCCACTCCAGGGCGGTCGGTTCGAGTTCGCTGTGCGGCACGGATGCGTTGACCATGCCCATCTCGAACGCCTCGTTAGCGCTGTAGTCCCGCCCGAGGAAGAAGATCTCCCGTGCCCGCTTCTGGCCGACCTGGCGTGCGAGCAGCGCTGAGCCGTAGCCGCCATCGAAGCTTGCAACGTCTGCATCGGTCTGTTTGAACACCGCATGCTCGGTCGAGGCAAGTGTCAGGTCGCACACCACATGGAGGCTGTGGCCACCGCCGACGGCCCACCCCGGAACGACGGCGATGACGATCTTGGGCATGAACCGGATGAGGCGCTGAACTTCGAGGATGTGGAGTCGTCCGAGCTTCCCTGGGTCGATGCCCTCGTCACCCTCGTACTTGTATCCGTCCTTGCCTCTGATGCGCTGATCGCCGCCCGAGCAGAAGGCCCAACCACCGTCTTTGGGCGATGGACCGTTCCCGGTCAGGAGTACACACCCGACATCTGATGTCATCCGTGCGTGGTCGAGGGCCGTGTAGAGCTCATCGACAGTTTGGGGACGGAACGCATTGCGGACTTCAGGGCGATTGAACGCGATGCGAACAGCCCCGATGTCTACAGCCCTGTGGTAGGTGATGTCGGTGAACTCGAAACCGGATACGGGTTCCCAGGCGGACGGGTCGAAGATGTCAGATACCACGGTTCCTCCGTAGATGGTGCGCTCGGCGATACTGTAGTGACGATGGAACACGACACCCCTCCCGGCTGGCTTTCCCGAGCAGCAGAACGCGACCCTCGGGCCCCGGCGCTCGTGATGCGTGATGGTGTCGTCTCGTACGCCGACCTCGACCATCAGGTGATGGTTCGCGCTGGTTCTATAGCCAGGGACGTACGTACACGGGAGATCGTCGCGGTCCCTGTCCACCTCGATCTTGCGTCGGTCGTCGAGGTCCTCGCGCTCATGCGCGCCGGTGCCGTCGTGGCGCCGTACGCCTCCGTAGCTCCGCCGATCACCGCCGACGCCCCGGAGGGAACCGCACTGTGCATGGCGACATCCGGGTCGATGGGAGTATCGAGGATCGTGCCCCTCAGCTATGAGAACCTTTCTGCTTCTGTCGCTGCTTCGAAGATTCGACTGGGAAACGGCCCGGGTGATCGTTGGCTCGCAACACTGCCGCTGCACCACATCGGAGGGATCTCGGTATTGCTGCGAAGCCTCGAAGCCGGGGGAGCCGCGGTCCTTACGCCGTTTGGCCCTGAGACGGCATCGGTGATGGATCGGGCCGGAACCACGATCGCATCGCTTGTGCCGACGATGGCGTACCGGCTGCTCGAACATGCGCCAGACAGCCTGGCAGCGGTGGGAATCGTGTTGACGGGCGGCGCCCGTCTCACGCCTCAGTTGCGACAGATGGCCGCTGCACACGGTGTTGACCTGGTTCAGACCTACGGCATGACCGAGGCGGCATCCCAGATCGCGACGGCGATCCCAGGGTCGCCACCGTCTGGGGGAGACGTCGTGGGTCCACTGCTCGAAGGG